>JANMSB010000217.1:0-1728 GCA_031388915.1 Pseudomonadota bacterium
GTCGGCCTCACGCACTAACATTCTCGCCACTATCCTCATGCTCAAATCAAAGATCAATAGCCATGCCGTGCCGGTGTACTCCACCGAGGGTGGACGCCTGTGTCCGCGTTGCCACAAGCCCGTGGCATCCTGTATCTGTAAGCAGCAACCGGCGAGCAAGGGCGATCACCCTTCGGGGATAGCCGGGCTACGCGTGATGAAGCACCTTGGCGTTGTGCGCGTCAGCCGCGAAACCAAGGGCCGCGGTGGTAAGAGCGTCAACGTGATCTCCGGGCTAGCCGTAGCGCCGGCAGAACTTGAAAAACTCTGCACGCAACTCAAAAAACGCTGTGGCACCGGCGGCACCACCAAGGACGGCACGATTGAAATTCAAGGCGAACATCGCGATACGCTGGTCGCCGAGTTGAGCAAGCTGGGCTACACCGTCAAAAAAGCCGGCGGCTGAACGATACTGCATCATGCCCACCATGCGTATCAACAAGTTCATCAGCGAAACCGGCGTGTGTTCGCGTCGCGAAGCCGATAGCTGGATTGACGCCGGCCGCATCAGCATCAATGGCGCAACAGCCACGCTGGGCAGCAAGGTGAATGACGGCGATACCATCTGCGTTGACGGCAAACCCATCGGCGCCAGAAAGCAGCACGTCTATATCGCGTTGAATAAACCGATTGGCATCACCTGCACCAGCGAACCGCATATCAAGGACAACATCGTTGACCTGGTAGGCCATCCAGAACGCATCTTTCCCATCGGACGGCTAGACAAAGATTCCGAAGGCTTGATCCTGCTCACCAACAACGGCGACATCGTCAATGAGATTCTGCGCGTCGAGAACGCGCATGAGAAAGAGTACTTGGTGACGGTGGATCGTCCCGTGACTGATGCCTTCTTAAAAGGTATGGCCAGCGGTGTACGCATTCTCGGCACGCTCACCAAACCCTGCGTAGTGACGCGCGTTCACCCCAACACCTTTCGCATCATCCTCACCCAAGGATTGAACCGTCAGATTCGCCGCATGTGCGCCGCCTTCGATTACAAAGTGCGCCGCTTGCAGCGCGTGCGCATCATGCACATTCACTTAGGTGAGCTGAAGCGAGGTCAGTGGCGTGATTTAACCAAGATCGAGCTATTGGGGCTGGGCATCCAGTAAGCACCGGCTTGACCGAGTGATTGGCTGCGTTATGCTGGCGCCAGGCAGTAGGCGGACAGGAGATATTTTATGGGTAGCGCGGCGCTCGATAAAGTGCGATCTGAGGCATTAAACCTGTCCGAGACCGAGCGCGCCGAACTTGCGCACGAACTCGTCGTTAGCCTTGATGGAGCGGTAGATTCGGATGCCGAAGCAGCCTGGGACACAGAAATCGTTCGCAGGCTTGCGGAAATAGACACCGGGACTGCAACACTGATTGATCGAGAGGAATTTCGCCGCCGCATGCGTGCGCAGATCAGCCGCAACTGATGCGTAAACTGCGCATCCATGAAGCCGCCGCACTGGAAGCCACGGAAGCTGCTGCGTGGTATGAGCAGGAACGGACTGGGCTTGGAAGCGAATTTGAACAAGCAATCGACCGCGCGCTCGACGTGCTTGAACAGGATGTAATTCCGCTAACATCAATGCCCGGCGCCGCAGGCAAACGTGGTGTAAATCGTCTGCTCCTTAAACGATTTCCTTTTTCTGTAGTCGTGCGGGAATACCCAAACGAAATAGTTGTTATTGCCTTCGCCCA
>JANMSB010000019.1:0-3591 GCA_031388915.1 Pseudomonadota bacterium
TTTCCGGGCCATGGATGGCCCGGCGAAATCATGCGCTGCTAAGCGCTTGATTTCGGGAGCGCGAAAAAGTCACGCCTTTTTCGAAGCGACGTTGAAAAGGGTAGGACAGCCCTTTTTCAACAACCTGTTAGACAAGACTGAGCATTACAAACAGCATCTGGGGGCAACCGTATGAATCACTCAAACCCACCCGCATTGGTGGTCGGCACCGGGTTCGGTTGCCGAGTCCACATTCCCGCACTGCGGTCTGCGGGCTTCGATGTTGTTGGCTTGGTTGGCACCGATGCTGAGCGTACGAAGAAACGTGCCGATGCTAACGGCGTGCCGCAGGCGTTCACTGATCTGGACGAGGCCATCACGCGTACTGGCGCGAAGGTCGTTACCGTGGCCACCCCGCCGCACACGCATGGTCCGCTATCGATGCTAGCCATCGCGCGCGGTTGTCACGTGTTGTGCGAGAAGCCGTTCGCCAGCGATGTCAGCGAAGCGCGCGCCATGCTTGCCGCCGCCGAGCGTGCGGGAGTTATCCATCTGGTTGGACACGAATTCAGATGGCAGCCTGAGCGGGCGCTGGTTGCTCGCGCAGTCGCAGAAGGGCTGATCGGCAAGCCCAAGTTCATAACGCTCCTGCAGTACCTTCCGCTGCTTGCCAATCCAGAATCGAAAATGCCGCGCTGGTGGTTCGATCCACAGGCGGGTGGTGGCTGGCTGGGTGCTTCGGGCTCGCACATCGTCGATCAAGTGCGTATCACGGTAGGTGAGTTTGCCTCACTGAGCGCGGCGTTGCCGATAGTGTCGGCGCGTGAAGCCGTAGCGGAAGATTCATACGTGCTGCGTTTCCAACTCACCAATGGTGTAGAGGGCATCATGCAGCAAACAGCCGGCGCCTGGGGGCCGGTGACCAGCATGACGCGCGTCGCGGGAACCGAGGGCACAGTGTGGATTGACAGTGGCGTCGTGAAGATCGCGGATCGCAACGGCGTGCGTGATCTGCCTATCCCTTCGGATCTGATGCTGCCACCGCCGCCGCCCCCAAGTGACGATCCTCGTAAACAGTTTTCAGCAGGGGAACTCGGCCCTTATACGCGCCTGTGCGAGGCATTACGTGCCGCGATGGAAGGCAAGGCAACGAGTGCGGTGCCGGTTCCCACCTTCGCGGATGGCATCGCTTCCATGGAAGTGATCGACGCGATTCGCCAATCCGCCGCGAATAGAGGCGCGCTCGTCACACTGCGTTGAGGTTCTCGCTAACGACCAGCAGCGCTGGCTGCTACTCGTTGCAATAGCTTGCGCGTGGCATCGACACAACGACCCACGCGCTCATGCGGCCCAAGGCCAGCTTCCGCGAGCGAGCGCTGTGGCACTTCAAGTCCGAGCATCACGGTGCGCGGTAATGCAGCCAGCAAGTCGAGCATCGGTAGTTCGCCCGTGCCCGGCACCATGCGCTCATACAGCGCCTCTTCCATGTACGTGCTGTGCTTGGAGATTAGCGGCACATCGCACAGCTGCACGTAACCGATCAGGTTGGGATCGAGTGCTGCAAGGTCGGCGACACCGGACCCGGAACGGAAAAAGTGCATCGTGTCGATCAGCAGTCGAAAGCTGGGTTTACCGACATGACGGATCGCAGTCAGCGCAGCGCCCAAGTTGGCAACCGGTCCAGGGCCGACTTCGATCAAAGTTTCCATACCGAGTGCGTCGGCCATTTCAACCAGCTTGGCTAATTGGTCCAAGTTGCGGCTTACGTCGCGATCAAGGCTGGCGACATTGATGCGTTTGACGCCCAGTTCATTAATCGCATCCAGGTCGGCAGCGTACTCGCTGACATCGGCACCGGGCCTAACGCCAACTCCGTCGTACAGTGAGATCGAGACATCGTGATCCTGCATGGCCGCGAGCATCTCGCGCCGCAGAGCGCGGTTGTCTCTGAGCGACCAGTGGGGATAGCCGTGTGGATTGTAGGACACCGGCACCAAGCCGATGGCGATGTATCGACAATTCAGATCGGCAGCGAGTTGCACAAATTCGACCGGCGGCAAACCAAATACACACAGACGTTCGATACTTATTTTGTACATCTGATTCCTCGCTGCAAACCCGAGTGTGCGAGCGTGGTGATACCGAACTGACTGTGCTAGCTAAACCGATGCCAGCAATGATTGGGGGGCTTATGCAAAGCTTTCAAAGCGTACACCATTTTTCTGTTGGCGCGCTGTTCGGTTGCCAGCGTCACGCCGCCCGCAGACGCCAATCCACAAAAAAGGTATAAGGCATTCTACATCGGCAAACACTGTGCCCGGAGTGATGTGATGACTGCAGCGTCCTTTGCATGGACCGATAAATTCTTGCTCGGCCATGGCCCGATGGACGCCGTGCATCGTGAATTCGTCGAGCTGGTGAATGCCCTGCTCACGTGCCCGGATGCCGAGATGCCAGCCTGTCTGGATGCCTTTACCACACATGCCGAACACCATTTTAGCGAGGAGCTTCAGTGGATGCGCGCCACGAATTTTCCTGCCACGGATTGTCACGCGGACGAACATGCTGCCGTGCTCAAGTCTGTACACCAAGTCCAACAGCGCGTCGCCGCCGGCAATTGCGAAAATGTGCGTAGTCTTGCCGCAGCGCTGGTGGATTGGTTCCCCGGTCATGCCGATTACCTGGATTCGGCGTTGGCGCACTGGCTGGTGAAACAGCGCCATGGTGGCGCGCCGATGGTGTTGCGACGTGGGATCAAACCAACCGAATCGGTTGATGGCCAGGAAACGCCAATCCGATAGATCAAGCCGATAGATAGTGTCGCGTGTTTTGGCCCACGCTCTGCGGTCGCAAAAATAAAATACAAGGTGATGCCATGCACAAAGACTCCATGCAGCAATGGTTACGTTGGCTACTCGCAGTGTTGGTTGTATGTGTGCTCGGACGTAGCGCAGTGGCGGCGGAGGCAGTGCCTTTACCGTTACGTGGCACCTATGCATTCACCGCCAACGTCACCGTCGATGCGCTGCAAGTAGTGGGTCAGGGTCCGCTGGGACAACGACGTTTCATTCCGATCACCGGCGGCACCTTTGCCGGTCCGTTGGCATCTGGCAAGGTGGTGCCGGGTTCAGGCGATTGGCAGGTGTTGCGCAGTGACGGCGTGATCTCGCTCGAAGCGCGTTACACGCTCGAGACCGCCGATGGCGTGCGCATCGCAGTGACCAACCGTGGCCTGCGTGTGGCAACGCCGGAAGTGACCACTCGTATGATGCGCGGCGACGCGGTACGGCCGGATGAATACTATTTTCGCACCGTTGCCGAGTTCGAGGCGCCGGTCGGCTCGCGTTATGAATGGCTGAACAAGGCATTATTTATCGGCGTGGCCGAGCGCAAGGCGGCTGGCGCCGTGGTGCACTTTTATCGACTCGACTGACAGTAGCAGCACGCCTAACAGGTGGTTGAAAAAGGGCTGTCCTACCCTTTTCAACGTCGCTTCGAAAAAGGCGTGACTTTTTCGCGCTCCCGAAATCAAGCGCTTAGCAGCGCATGATTTCGCCGGGCCATCCATGGCCCGGAAAACAGGCTGTTGAAAATGAGATTTTCAACAGCCTG
>JANMSB010000226.1:0-2190 GCA_031388915.1 Pseudomonadota bacterium
CAACAAATTATTGGAACCCTATGCGGGTGCGGTGCTGGCCAAGATTTTCGTGCTGATCTTCCTGATCTTGTTTATTCAGCGTAAGCCGCGCGGATTGTTTCCGCAGAAAGGCCGGGCGGCGGAGGGTTGAATATGAGTACGGCCGTAATACCAACGCCCCCACCCCAACCCTCCCCCGCGCGCGGGGGAAGGCAGGGAGGAGGCATCCCACACGATGTATTACTGAGTGGTTTTGGCAGTTCTTTAATCAAGGCGTTGCGTAGTGATCGCGGCGGACAGATCCTTCTGGGCTTGCTGCTGGTGCTCGGTGTGGTCGTACCCATCTTGCACCTGCTGGTTCCCGAAGGCTCGACGTTGCATCTGTCCGGCTACACCGTGACGCTGTTGGGCAAGTATCTGTGCTACGCCTTGTTGGCCATCGCAGTGGACTTGGTGTGGGGTTACTGCGGCATTTTGAGCTTGGGTCACGCAGCGTTCTTCTCGCTGGGCGGTTATGCCATGGGCATGTATCTCATGCGACAGATCGGCCCGCGCGGCGTATATGGCGATCCCATCCTGCCGGACTTCATGGTGTTTCTGAATTACAAAGAACTGCCGTGGTTCTGGCATGGCTTCGATATGTTTTGGTTCGCCGCGGTGATGATGGTATTGGTGCCCGGCCTGCTGGCTTACTTGTTTGGGTGGTTGGCGTTTCGCTCGCGTGTTACCGGCGTGTATCTGTCCATCATCACCCAGGCGCTGACTTATGCGTTGATGCTGGCGTTCTTCCGCAACGACATGGGCTTCGGCGGCAACAATGGGTTTACCGATTTCAAGGAACTGCTGGGCTTTGATCTAGGCTTACCGAGTACCCGCATCGGTTTGTTTATCTGCACGGTGGTCGCGTTGGCAGTGGGTTACATAGCGTGTCGTTACGTTGTTGCCTCGCGCGCCGGTCGTGTCGTGACAGCGATTCGCGATGCCGAAAGCCGCACACGTTTCATCGGCTATCGCGTTGAATCGTACAAGGTGTGGATCTTTACCTTCTCGGCGGTGCTGGCGGGCGTGGCCGGCGCGCTGTATGTGCCGCAGGTGGGCATCATCAATCCCGGCGAGTTCGCGCCGATCAATTCCATTGAAGTGGTGATCTGGGTGGCGGTGGGTGGTCGCGGCACCTTGTATGGCGCAGTGGCGGGCGCGGTGTTGGTCAATTACGCCAAAACTTACTTCACCGCGGCGGTGCCGGAATTCTGGCTGTATGCCCTGGGTGCGTTGTTCGTGTTGACCACGGTGTTTCTGCCGCGTGGCGTGGTGGGCTTGATCAGCAAAGCGAAGGAACGCGCATGAACGCTGCAGCGATGTTCAGACGTCCATTCAGGCGCTGGCTGGGGCCGGACAAAAGTAGTCGCGCACCTGGTGTGGATATCTCGCACGATGTGATCTTGTATCTCGAAGATATCACCGTCAGTTTCGACGGCTTCAAGGCGCTTAATGCCTTGACGCTGTACATCAATGTTGGCGAGCTGCGTTGTATTATTGGTCCTAACGGTGCGGGTAAAACCACCATGATGGATGTGATTACCGGCAAGACGCGCCCTGACAGCGGCGTGGCGTACTTCGGCCAGACACTCAACCTGCTGGATATGACCGAACCGGAAATCGCTCAAGCCGGCATCGGCCGCAAGTTTCAAAAGCCGACGGTGTTCGAGCACCACAGCGTGTTCGAGAATTTGGAGCTGTCCATGTCCGGGCGCAAGGCGGTGTGGCCGACGCTTAATGCCAGTCTTAGCAAGACGCAACGCGAGCGCATCGACGAAGTGTTGGAGATCATTAACCTCAAAGATCATCTACAGCGGCGCGCCGGTGCATTGTCGCATGGTCAGAAGCAATGGCTGGAAATCGGTATGCTGCTGATGCAAGACCCACAGATGTTGCTGGTGGATGAGCCGGTGGCCGGCATGACGCCGCAAGAAACCGAGCGCACTGCCGAATTGCTGAAGTCATTGGCCGGCAAGCATTCGGTAGTCGTGGTGGAACATGACATGGAGTTCGTGCGCTCAATCGCCAAGACGGTGACGGTATTGCACGAAGGCCATGTGCTGGCCGAAGGCAGCATGGATGAAGTGCAGAACAATGCCATGGTGAAACAGGTGTACCTTGGTGAGTAGTGGTTGCGAATATTCCGTTGTAGGGGCAGACCCATGTGTCTGC
>JANMSB010000201.1:0-1630 GCA_031388915.1 Pseudomonadota bacterium
GTAGGCCTTCTTCACCAGCATCTTCTTGGTGGGTAGATCCCAGTCATGCAGGATGTGCCCCATCAACACCACATCCGCCTTGGGCAATTCCTGTTTGAAAAAATCGCCGGCCGAAAAACGCAACCGATCCGCCACGCCAAGCTCAGGTCATCAAACCTGTTTCGATTCCTACCACGGATCTAAAGAACTACTGACGACGCAACCCATACTTAACCCACCGTCGCAACAAGTGCTGACTTGGTTGGAATGATGGGGTGTGTACGAGTCTTGCTGCACTGACTATTTGTGAAAATCCCGCTCGATGCGCGCATTCACTAACTCGCGCAATGTTTTTTGTAAGGTTGTGGCGCGCAGACGCGCTACTAGCGTTCTGCGAGCGGTCATGCCGTGTCGAGCAAGTTCTTTGGTGAATTCGATATCTTTTTCCCGACCAGCAACGTATTTGGAAATGGCCAAGTCGTGAACTTCCAAACATAGCCCGGTTACACCATTGGTGTTGGGGTTATGTACACGCACCAACCGCCGTTGCCATCCCTTCGGCAGTGTCGCGGTCTCGGGACCAACGCCTTGCGCGTAGTAGCCGTATAACTCATGGAACGCCGATCCTTCGCCGATACTGCCATCAATGGTGTCGGCGCGTTCTACTGCATTGCGAGGATACAAGTCAGCTTCCATGGATGTTAGCAACGCTACCGGCGCATTGGGAAATTGCCCCAGAATGGATTGACTGCCGATGATGACAATCTCTTTGTCATCGGCAATCGCACCGGCAGCCCGGATAAGATGCTCAAGTTCGGAACGCGTCATGAATTTTCTTGCGTTGCTGAGGAGACAGTATGCCGGCGAACGGCGAGGACTACCGCAACCGGGTTGCCGTTTCGCCGGCATCAACCAAGTACGGGGCGATTTCGGCCCATGGTCGTTCGAGAATTCGATGCCACTCATGCCACCAACGAGGCGGCTTGGTTTCAAACCGTGCCCGCCAGCGCTGCAGATTGCGTTTTGGTATAGCCAGCAGTTTTTGGTCGCGATCAATCTTCGCTGCGATGACGGCATGCACTGCCAGACTGCGAATCTCTTGAATACGATGATCTGACCACGAGGTCGGACTATCTTGTTGTTGCTGAGCCGGCACCCACTTCACCACTGGCCGCAAGCCCTGCGAGCGGCGGCGGGCGCGCAGTTGGCGCATACGCTCGGCCGCCGACACCGCCTTGCCGGTAACTGGGCGGCCTCGCCCTCGCGATGTACTTGAAGTGTCACGCATGCTTTTATTGTGACACGTTACGAAAAATAAGCCAGCGGGGACCGGAATCCGCTTCGGCATTCCGGTAACACAACATGGCAGTTAAACTGAAACCCCACTGATCGCCACCTTGCTCACATGCTGCCTCCTCACCGTAACCCAAGCACACTACAATTGCCGCCCGGCAAATGGCACACAGTGCTCGACTGTTTGTGCGATCACTTCAACCATATCAGCCGCGAGCAATGGCTTAGCCGCATGAGTCGCGGGCTGGTGTTGGATGCCAACGATCAAGCGCTGAGCCCAGACAGCCCGTATCGGGTGGGACAAACGATTCGCTACTTTCGCGAAGTGGCAGACGAGAAACCCATCCCCTTCGTCGAA
>JANMSB010000285.1:0-9836 GCA_031388915.1 Pseudomonadota bacterium
AGAATTTCTATTACACCATGAGCTTCGTTATTGCCGTAGCGCATATTGCAAATACCTAATATAATCACCCCGACCTGGAACTTGGATACAACTATTGCCGCATCAAGTTCTGCACCCATGCTATTGGCGGGCTGTGGGAAAACGACTTTTTTTGTGCGGCTAAGATTGTTGGGCTGGGAGCCTAATGCATCTACTTCTCAATACGGTCGCCAGACGCTTCCACTCCGCTCAGCGACCGGACTTCGCTTCTCCGGTCGCTGAGCGGAGTCGAAGCGTCTGGCGACCGTATTGAGAAGTCGATGCATTAGGCTCCCAGCCCATCAATCTTCGCCGCACAAATAAAGTCATTCTCCGACAGCCCGCCAATCGCATGGGTGCTGAACTTGATGCGGCAATAGTTGTAGCCAAGTTCCAGGTCGGGGTGATGATCTTCGGTATTGGCAATATGCGCTACGGCATTCACGAAGCTCATGGTGTAATAGAAATTCTTAAAGCTGAACTCGCGGCGGATCGCTTTGCTGTCGGCATCCAATTGCCAGCCCAGGGATAGCTTCTGCATGAAGTGATGTGTGGTTTCGGCATTCAATGGCGCTGTGCCGCCATCGCAGGGTACGCAGTGTTTGCTACTGAGTTCAGTCATGACTCGGTCCTCCGCGCATAAGTTTTTGCCACGTAGTCTTCCACCAGTGCCTGGAACTCTTCGGTAATGCGTTCGCCTTTCAGTGTGGGGCCTTTTTCGCCGTCAATGTACACCGGCGCTACGGGCCGTTCACCCGTTCCTGGCAACGAAATACCGATGTTGGCCTGCTTGCTTTCGCCGGGGCCATTCACCACACAGCCCATCACTGCCACGGTCATATCTTCCACGCCGACATAGTGTTTGCGCCATTCGGGCATCTGGTGACGAATGTGCCCCTGAATGTTCTGGGCCAGTTCCTGAAAGTAAGTGGAGGTAGTGCGGCCACAGCCGGGGCAGGCCACTACCATGGGTGTGAAGGAACGCAGCCCCATGGTTTGCAGAATTTCCTGCGCGACGATCACTTCGTTGGTGCGATCGCCATTCGGTTCGGGGGTGAGTGATACGCGAATGGTGTCGCCGATGCCTTCCTGCAGCAGCACGCCCATCGCAGCAGTGGAAGCAACGATGCCTTTTGAGCCCATGCCGGCTTCAGTGAGCCCTAAGTGCAGTGCGTAGTCGCAACGTTTAGCGAGTTCGCGATACACGCTGATCAAGTCCTGCACGCCACTGACCTTGCAGGAGATGATGATGCGGTCTTTCGGTAGTCCGAGTTCCACCGCGCGCGCGGCGCTGTCGATAGCCGAACTCACCAGCGCTTCGTGCATCACCAGTCGCGCATCCTTGGGTTCGGGCAGTTTGGAGTTGTCGTCCATCAATCGCGCCAGCAAGTCCTGATCCAGACTGCCCCAGTTCACGCCGATCCGTACCGGCTTGTTGTATTCGCAGGCCACTTCGATCATCTCGGCGTATTGCGTATCGCGTTTGGCGCCGCGCCCGACATTGCCGGGATTGATGCGGTACTTGGCCAGCGCCGCTGCGCAAGCCGGATGTGCCTTGAGCAGCTTGTGACCGTTGAAGTGAAAGTCGCCAACAATTGGCACCGATACATTCATCTGCGCCAGACGCTCGCACACCTTCGGCACGGCTGCGGCGGCTGCATCGGAATTTACCGTGATGCGCACCAGCTCCGAACCGGCGCGCGCCAATGCCTTGATCTGTTGCGCTGTGCCCTCGACATCGGCTGTGTCGGTGTTGGTCATCGACTGCACGATGATCGGCGCACTGTCGCCGACCGTGACGGCGCCAATGTGGACGGGAATGGAGCGACGACGCGCATGTGTGTACATAAGATTAAAAAATGACGTAAGCGTGAACCTGAATTCTAGTAGAGATCGAATCGCACGATGAGGCCGAACCTTGGTGCTGTGTTGAGCATGTTTTGAAGCAATCAAGCAAACACACTAAGCAAGGCCCGCCTCTAAGTGTGATATGCAACATAATTTTGTCATAAATTGACGATAGATTCGCGTTCTTTCGCTGCTTGCACGCCATGCGGCGACATGTCTGTACGCCAAGACAATTGTTGCAGTTTGTTCACGGTGTATTACTGGCACCCAAGCAAAGGCAAACCCGTCGAAAGGCGGGGACGCAAAGCCACCGGTCTAAGGGCGTGAGTCTACGACAGCGGGGTTGCCGGGTTCTCGCCGCAATGCGTGCTCGTCATTCCCGTTGATTGTTCATTGAAGAACAGTACTCAGTAGTTACGTCCTGCCGGTTGTTATTTGAAATAGACAACCACGCTTAGTCATGTCGAGTCCAGTGCCAAGGACGCCGACAAATGGATTAAGCCGGTGCACGGAGACGTGAGTATGTTGACGAATAGGGTCGGGAAGACAATTCTGCACTGGACTTGTGCTGGTTTGTTGAGCGTGGCGTTGAGCGCCTGCGGTGGCGCTGAGGAGGAACAGAGTAGTTCTTCGTCCGTAACTTCAGCATTGGTTACCAGTTCTTCCAGTAGCTCCACCAATAGCAGTACTTCGAGCAGTAGCTCGTCCAGCTCTATCGCCAACAACGCACCGGTTATCAGCGGTCTGGCGATGACGACGGCAACAGTTGGCGCGGCTTATAGCTTCCAACCCGCGGCCACTGACGCCGACGGCGATACGCTCATCTATTCGGCAACCAATGTTCCGGCTTGGGCTAGTTTCAATGCTACGACACATATTCTGTCGGGCACGCCCACCGCAGCCGGCAGCTACTCCAATATCGTTATCACTGTTAGCGACGGCAAGACCAGTGTCTCCATGGCGCCATTTGCAATCACGGTGTCAGCAGCGGTGGCAACCAATCGCGCGCCGGTGATTAGCGGCAGTCCGGCAGCCGCCGTTGTTGCGGGCAGCGCCTATACTTTTACGCCGAGTGCGTCCGATGCGGATGGCGACGCGTTAACCTACTCAATTACCAATAGACCTACTTGGGCGACGTTTAATGCTGCCACTCACACGCTCTCGGGAACGCCGACCGCCGCCAGTCGCGGCACGACCACCGGCATTGTTATTAGCGTCTCCGATGGTAGAGGCGGTGTCGGCACCCTGGCTGCATTCAGCATTACGGTTAGTAACCGTGCGCCGACGGTTAGTGGCGCTCCAAGTACATCAGTGGCCGCTGCCAGCGCCTACAACTTTGCACCCAGTGGCGCCGATGCGGATGGCGATGCGCTAACTTGGTCTATCACTAATAGGCCAAGCTGGGCGACATTCAGTGCAGCGACCGGCGCGTTGACTGGAACGCCCACTGCCGCACAGAAAGGCACCTACAGCGGCATCGTCATCTCAGCCAGCGATGGTCTGGGTGGATCTGCTCAATTGGCTGGTTTCGCGATTACCGTCATGAATACCGCCCCGACGCTTACCGGTACGCCAGCGACCACTGGTCGGGTGGGAACGGCGTATTCATTTGCGCCGACAAGTTCGGATGCCAACGGCGATACATTGGCCTACTCCATTAGCAATAGGCCGTCGTGGGCGACATTCAATACCGCTACCGGCAGTCTGACTGGTAGCCCCACCGCTGCAGGAACCCATTCCGGCATCACCATTAGCGTGTCGGATGGCACGGCCAGTGCTTCCTTGGCGGCTTTTTCAATTGCTGTTAGCGCTGCATCCACAGGCACTGCTTCCTTGAGCTGGATGGCGCCCACGCAAAACACCGATGGTTCGGCGTTAACGGATTTGGCTGGCTATACCATTTACTTCGGCACCAGTTCCAGCAGTCTGACTAGCACCATTAGCGTGAACTCCGCTGGCACTACTTCGTATACCGTCAGTGGTTTAACGGTGGGTACGACCTATTACTTCGCTATCTCTGCCGTCAATGCTTCGGGAGTTGATAGCGGCTTATCCAGCGTGGCGAGCAAAACAATTTGACGTGGGAAGATTCTTCCAAGCACGCATGCAAACAGAGGCGCGGTCCTGACCAGACCGCGCCTTAATTTTTTCTGACGAACGTCGCCGACTCCGCTACCATTGCCGCGCCCATGACAACTTGGCCGGAGAGAGTTCAGGATTCCGTCCCAAACCTACTGCGCTCACTCGCAACGTTTTGAAACGAAATCTGTTGGAACCGCCGAAGGCGCAACCGCCCGGAAACGCTCAGGCAAATGAACGGCACAAGTTACTTCGCGCACTGATGTGGCGATTGATGGGTCTCTGGAGAGCGATCACCTTGTCTGCGGCCAGTCCGCAATCAGGACGGTGATCCACCGAAGGGGAGCGGTGCTTGCCCTCACGCTACGTGGGCGCAACACCCGATCTCTCAGGTACCCGGACAGAGGGGCGCAGCTTTGACTTCTCGCATGCAATCCATGTGGCGAGGTGGGCGGCGACCTTTCAGTTCAGGCTCACAGCGGAGACTTTTCATGGGTTCACGTACCCCCTTGTATGACACGCATGTTGCTGCGGGCGCACGCTTGGTGGATTTCGGCGGCTGGGATATGCCGGTGAATTACGGCTCGCAGATCGACGAACATCACGCGGTGCGCCGCGATGCCGGCATGTTCGATGTCTCACACATGTGCGTGCTCGATCTCACTGGCCCACGCAGCCGTGAATTCCTGCGTTATTTATTGGCCAACGATGTGGCCAAACTCAAAACCCCCGGCAAAGCCCTATATAGCTGCATGCTCAACGAGCGCGGCGGGGTGATTGACGACCTCATTGTTTACTTCATGACCGACAGCTGGTTTCGCCTGGTGGTGAACGCCGGCACGCGCGATAAAGACATTACCTGGATCAAGCAACAAGCCGCGGCTTTCGCTGTGGATGTGAAGGTGCGTGACGAGCTAGCCATGATCGCCGTGCAAGGTCCGAATGCGCGCGTCAAGGCTGTTGCCGTGCTGGGCGCTGACACGCAATCCGCGCTTGAATTAAAGGTATTTTCCGGCAGTGAGTTCGGCCGTTACTTCATCGCCCGCACCGGCTACACCGGCGAAGATGGCTTTGAAGTCATGCTGCCCAAGTCGGAAGCGGGCGAGCTATGGCTGAAGTTCAAAGCCGCTGGCATCACGCAATGCGGCCTCGGCGCACGCGACACGCTGCGTCTGGAAGCCGGCATGAATCTGTACGGCAACGACATGGATGAAAACCAGTCGCCGCTGGAATCGGGCCTGACCTGGACCATTGCTTTCGAACCCACGGATCGCAATTTCATCGGTCGCGCCGCGCTCGAGGCACAGCAAGCCGCCGGTGTGCCACGCAAGATGGTGGGCCTGTTGCTCGAAGATCGCGGCGTGCTGCGCTCGCATCAGGCGGTGCTGGTTGACGATCAGCCGAATGGAGAAATCACCAGCGGCACCTTCTCGCCGACCCTAGAGCGTTCGATTGCTTTGGCGCGCGTGCCAGTCGCTGCCGAGGGCGCGGTGAAAGTGGATATCCGTGGCAAACAGTTGGTAGCGCGCATCGTGCTGTATCCGTTTGTGCGCTACGGCAAGGCTTGTATTGAACTGTAGGGGTCGCTCGCGAGCGACCCTCCCCCGTTCTAAAAAGGGCGGCTCATGAGTCGCCCCTACAAACAGAAATTGACAAAAGAATTTGCATTGAATTTTTCTTCGAGGAACCAACATGAGCAACATTCCTGCTGAACTCAAATATCTGGCCAGCCACGAGTGGGTGCGCGTCGAGGCCGACGGCTCGCTGACTGTGGGTATTTCCGATCACGCGCAATCGGCGTTGGGTGATCTAGTGTTTGTGGAAACGCCGGAAGTGGGCCGCCAGCTCAAAGCTGGCGAAGCCTTTGCAGTAGTGGAGTCGGTAAAAGCAGCCTCAGATGTGTACAGCCCGGTGAGCGGTGAAGTGTTGGCAGTCAACGATGCATTGGGCGCGACACCAGAGTTGATCAACCAAGCGGCATACGGCGACGGTTGGTTAATGAAAGTTCGTCCCAGCGATAAAGCCGAGATCGGCAAGTTGCTGGATGCTGCGGCTTACAAAGCTGTGGTTGACGCGGCGCACTAAGCATAAGGATTTACTCATGCCGTTCATTCCTCACACAGAAGACGACGTGCGCGAGATGCTGGCCACCATCGGTGCGTCCAGTATTGAAGCCTTGTTCGAAGAAATTCCCGCCGATCTGCGTGCCAAGGGCCTGACGCAGGTGCCGGATGCACTCACTGAAATGGAAGTCGGCCAGTTGATGCAGCGACGCGCCGCGCAAGACGGCAAGTATCTGAACTTCATCGGCGCGGGTGCTTACGAGCATCACATCCCCGCAGCGGTGTGGGCGATTGTCTCGCGCGGCGAGTTTTATTCTGCGTACACGCCGTATCAAGCCGAGGCTTCGCAGGGCACGCTGCAACTGCTGTACGAATATCAGACCATGATGGCCAGTCTGACTGGTATGGCGGTGTCGAATGCGTCGTTGTACGACGGCGCATCGGCGTTATCGGAAGCCTGTTTGATGGCAGTGCGCGCCAATCGCAAGTCGCAGTCGCAACGCTTCATCATTCCCTCCAACGTCAACCCCACTTACACCTCGGTGACTAAAGCGGTTGCCGGTAATCAGAATTTGAAGTTCGATGCCGTGCCCTTCGATGCCAAGTTGGGCACCACGCCGGTTGCGTCACTTAAATCATTTGAAGGACAGGACATCACCGCCCTGGTGATCCAACAGCCGAATTTCTTCGGTCAGTTGGAAGACGTAGATGCGCTCACCGACTGGGCACATGCCAACGGCATGTTTGTCATTGCGGTGGTCAATCCCACTTCACTGGCCTTGCTCAAGCCGCCGGGCGAATGGGGTACCAAAGGCGCGGATATCGTTGTGGGTGATGGCCAACCGCTGGGCGTGCCGCTGGCCTCCGGTGGTCCGTACTTCGGTTTCATGACCACCCGCATGGAATACGTGCGGCAAATGCCCGGCCGGATTATTGGTCGAACAGTAGACCTGGAAGGCAAGCAGGGTTTCACGCTCACGTTGCAAGCACGCGAACAACACATCCGTCGCGGCAAAGCCACGTCGAACATCTGTACCAACCAAGGCTTGTTGGTCACGGCGGCGACCATTCACATGACTATTCTCGGCGCGCAAGGTCTAGAGCGTGTGGCTGCGAACTGCCAGCAGCGCACTACTGAGTTGGTGAATGCGCTGACCAAGATTCCAGGGGTGAAAGCGGCATTCGCTGGAGCACGTTTCCATGAAGCAGTGATCACGCTGAATTGCCCCGTGGCCGACGCGCTGGCGGCATTGGTCAAGCACGGCATCGTGGGCGGATACGACCTCACGCCGCACTATCCCGAGCTGGGCAATGCCTTGCTGGTATGTGCCACCGAATCGCGCAGCAGCGCCGATGTGGCGGCGTATGCGCAGGCGTTGGCCGAGGTGATCAAAGGCTGACCAATCGACGTCGGTGTAGGGGCGGTTCGCGAACCGCCCTGCTGACGTCAAACAGGGCGGCTCATGGGTCAACCACTTCCTGCGGTCGCGAGCCGCCCCTACGATGACAAGAGATAAATCGAGAGATTGTCACATGACTGAAAAACTCATCTTCCAACATTCGCGCACTGGCCGCTCGGCGGCTGCGCAGTATCCGGCGGCTGTGGCGAACGAAGTGCCGGCGAATTTGCGGCGCACTAAGCGACCGCAATTGCCGGAAGTGTCCGAATTGCAGGCCGTGCGCCACTACACTCGTTTGTCGCAGAAGAACTTTTCCATCGACACGCATTTTTATCCGCTCGGCTCTTGCACCATGAAGTACAACCCGCGTGCTTGTAACCAGTACGCGATGTTGCCGGAGTTTCTGAATCGCCATCCGTTATCTCCGGATTCAACCGGCCAGGGTTTTCTTGCCTGCATGTATGAATTGCAGGAAATGCTCAAGGATGTCACCGGCATGAACAGCGTGTCGCTGACGCCGATGGCGGGCGCACAAGGTGAATTCGCAGGTGTGGCGATGATTCGTGCGTATCACAAGTCGCGCGGCGAGTCGCATCGCGATGAACTGATTGTTCCGGATGCAGCGCACGGCACCAATCCGGCTACGGCAACGATGTGCGGCTGCAAGGTGGTGGAGATTCCTTCGCTGCCCTCCGGCGATATCGATCTAGATGCGCTCAAGAATGCCGTGGGACCAAATACGGCGGGCATCATGCTCACCAATCCTTCGACGCTGGGCGTGTTCGAACGTCGCATCAAACAAATGGCGCAGATCGTTCACGATGCCGGTGGCTTGCTGTACTACGACGGCGCCAACTTGAACGCCATTCTCGGCAAGGTGCGTCCCGGCGATATGGGCTTCGATGTGATCCACATGAATCTGCACAAGACCTTCTCCACACCTCATGGTGGTGGTGGTCCGGGCGCGGGGGCAGTGGGGATGAGTGCGCGCGTTACGCCGTTCATGCCGTTGCCTGTGGTTGGTAAGCAAGGCGATGCCCCAAGTTGTACATATCGCTGGCTGACGGAAAAAGATTTGCCGCAGTCGATTGGCCGTTTGTCCGGATTCATGGGTAATGCCGGTGTGTTGATGCGCGCGTACATCTACATGCGCATGTTGGGCAAGGCTGGCATGCCGCGGGTGGCCGAGTATGCGGCGCTGAATGCCAATTACCTGCTGGCGCGCCTGCGTCAGGCCGGTTTTGATCCGGCGTATCCGGAACGTCGCGCCAGTCATGAGTTCATCATCACGCTCAAGCGTCAGGCGCGCGAACTCAACGTGAACGCCATGGACTTTGCCAAACGTTTATTGGACTACGGCTATCACGCGCCTACCACTTACTTCCCACTGCTGGTGCCGGAATGTTTGCTGATCGAGCCGACTGAAACCGAAGCCAAGGAAGAGTTGGATGGTTTTGTCGATGCCTTGATCGAGATTCAACGCGAAGCCGAGATCGATGCCGACAAGGTGAAGGGCGCACCGTACACCTTGCCCGTGCGGCGACTCGATGATGTGCGTGCGGCGAAGCAATTGGATCTGACGTGGAAGGGATATTGAAGTCTCATTCCCTCCCTCGCCTGCGGGGGAGGGTTTAGGGTGGGGGCGCTGCAAGTACGCTGAAGATTGCCCCCATCCTATCCTTCGGCTGCATAGGATATGCGAATGCAGCGAGTGCATGGATGCACAGGAGCTTCCCCCGTCGAACGGGGGAAGGGACGCAATGTGTTAGCGTTGCCTACTGGCTTGGTTCTTGTGACATCTATCTGGACGAGTGAATGATCGACCGCAACAAACCCTCCGGCATGACCCGTCTGTTCCGCGCCTTTGGCAACTCCATGCTGGGGTTTGCCGGTGTTTACAAACACGAAGCGGCGTTTCGGCAGGAGTTATTGCTGGCGGTTATTCTGATTCCGCTGGGCATCTATCTCGGTCACAACGGCATCGAACGCGCGTTGCTGATCGGTAGTGTGTTGTTGGTGCTGGTGGTCGAAATACTCAACAGCGCCATCGAAGCCGTAGTGGATCGTGTCGGCCTGGAGCGTCACGAGTTGTCAGGCCTTGCCAAGGACTTGGGTTCGGCGGCAGTATTTTTGTCGCTGGCGATGGTGGCGATTACTTGGGGCTTGGTGTTGTTGGAATGATGTCGTAAGTGGTTGCATTCATTACGACCACTGAACGCCCACACTTTTTGGCTTTCCCATTACCGCATTTCCGTTATGCTCCGGCCTCATTGGTCTTATCTATCAACGGGCTAAATAGGTTGCATGCATGTCGGCACTGATCTGCGGTTCCATGGCTTACGACACCATCATGGTGTTCAACGGGCAATTCAAGGATCACATCCTGCCCGACAAGATTCACATGCTGAATGTGTCGTTCCTGGTGCCG
>JANMSB010000329.1:0-3251 GCA_031388915.1 Pseudomonadota bacterium
GCCTTGGCCGCACGGGTTATCCCTTTGCCGCCAACATGTACGGCGTAACGCCGGACATCATCACTACCGCGAAGGCGCTGGGATCGGGATTCCCCGTGTCGGCGGTGTTGATGGCCGAGCACGTTGCCAGCAGCCTGTAGATGGACGATCTCGGCACCACCTTCGGTGGCGGCCCGATGGCCTGTGCCATGGTGGAAGCGGTGCTCGACATCATCGAAGACGAAGGCTTGCTCAAGAATGTGCGCGAGCGTTCCGCTGAAATTCGCCAGAAGTGCATTGTCGGTCCAGTGTCCGCAATTCTAGGCGCGGGGTTCTTATTGGGCTTGCGTACAGCGCGTCCGGCGAAAGAGATTCAAGCCGAGCTGCTCAAGCGCGACATTCTCACCGGCACCAGCGGCGATCCGCATGTAGTGCGTATTCTCGCGCCGTATGTGCTGGAGTCGCAGCATGTGGATGCGCTGCGCGCAGCGTTGGTGGATGTAGGAAAGTAATGTGTTGAACATCTTTTTGTAGGGGCGCACCCGTGTGTGCGCCCATCCGGACACGAGAGGGCCGACACACAGGTCGGCCCCTACGAAAACCCTCAGAAAGAGATCGAACCAAACATCATGCAAAGATTTTTAGACCTAGCTGATTTTGAACGCGCCGAAGTCAAAGACCTATTGGGCTTGGCAGCGCGTCTGCAAGCCAACCCCGATCCGCACGCGCTAGCTGGCAAGGTATTGGGCTTGTTGTTTATGAATCCATCGCTGCGCACGCTGGCATCGTTTCAAAGCGGCATGATGCGCTTGGGTGGTTCGGTGTTTGTCATCACACCGGGCGCAGGCACTTGGAATTTTGAAACCCGCAATGGCGCCGTGATGAATGGCAACAATGCCGAGCACATCAAGGAGGCCATTCCGGTGATGGCGTCGTACTGCGATGCCTTGGGCGTGCGTATGTTTGCCGAAGGCAAGAACTTGCAAGCCGACCTCAACGAAACCGGCTTTAAGACGATCGCCGATCTATGCGAAAAACCACTGATCAATCTGGAATCGGCGGTGAATCATCCCTGCCAAGCGCTCGCCGATTGGTACACCATGGATGAATTGCACGTGCCTGAGCGTGGCAAGTTTGTGTTGTCGTGGGTGAATCATCCGCGCGCACTGCCGCTAGCCGTGCCTTCCGCCACTGTGCAGATGGCCGCGATGCGTGGCATGGATGTGGTGGTGTGTCGTCCCGAAGGTTACGCACTACCGGATGCCATCATGGACAAGGCGCGCGCTGCGGCGAAAGCCTCCGGCGGCAATGTCACCGAAACCACCGATCGCGCCGAAGCGTTGAAAGGCGCACAGGTGGTGTACGCCAAGGAGTGGGGCTCGCCCCTGCACTATGGCAATGCGGAAGCCGAGACCCGTCTGCGTGAAGACTTGATCGACTGGTGCGTGAAAGACAGTTGGTTCAAACACACCGCGCCGGATTGTCACTTGATGCACTGCCTGCCGGTGCGTCGCAATGTCGCCGTTGATGACGAAGTGCTGGATAGCTCGCGCAGTGTTGTCATCCGCGAGGCGTTTAATCGCATGGTAGTGCAGATGGCGGTGTTGTATCGCCTGCTAAGGAATACTTGAGTTATTGATTCGTAGGTTGGGCTGAGTCTTCGAAGCCCAACTTCTGAGGTTTGATCATGTTGGGCTACGAAGACTTAAGCCCAACCTACCTGAATACTTTTTGCAGAACACACATATGACCAACCGTACCGATCCCATGGTTACCGTCCGCGCCTTGAAGAGCGCCGCGCCTTATATCCGCATTTTCAAAGGCAAGGTGTTCGTCATCAAAGCCAGCGGCGGTGTGTTCGGCAGCCCCGACGCCACACGCGCCTTGATGGAGCAGGTTGCCATCCTGCATCAAGTGGGCATTCGCGTTGTGGTGGTACACGGCGGCGGCGAACAGCTCACCGGCATTCAAGCATCCATGGGCATTGAAACCCGGATGGTGGCTGGTCGTCGCGTCACGGATGCCAAGTCGATTGAAGTCACCAGCATGGTGCTCAACGGGTTGGTGAATACACAGATTCTTGGCATCTGTCGTGAACTGTCTATCAATGCGGTGGGTGTGAGTGGCGTTGATGCCGGCCTGATTCGCGCGCACAAGCGCCCGCCAGTGATCGTCGAAGGCGAAACCGTGGACTACGGCTTTGTCGGTGACATCGACCTGGTCGATTCCAAAGTGCTGCAACAATTGCTCGACGATGGCTTGATGCCGGTGGTCAGCCCGGTATCATGCGATGACAAGGGCGTGCTGCTCAACATCAACGCCGACACCGTTGCCGCTGCGATTGGCGGCGCCTTGAAAGCTGAGAAGCTGTTATTGGTCACCGGCGCACCCGGCATCATGGAATCGCTGGAAGATCCGCACTCACTGGTGTCATACACCGATCTTGCCGGCTTGAAGCGTTTGAAAGATCAAGGCTCGTTGAAAGACGGCATGTTGCCCAAAGCCAAGGCCATCGAAGATGCGCTTCGCGGCGGTGTGCGTCGCGTACATTGCATCTCGTACAAAACGGAAGACAGCGTGCTCGCCGAAGTGTTCACCAACGAAGGCACAGGCACGTTGATTGTGGAAGACATCAAGGGCCTGAGCGCAGCGGAGCAAGGAAATTGAGTGCAGCGGAGCAAGGCAATTGATTTTCATATCCCCTCCCTCGTTTACGGGGGAGGGACAGGGAGGGGGCATCATGAGATTGAAACACCTCAAGCCCCCACCCCAACCCTCCCCCGCAAGCGGAGGAGGGAGTGACAGACAGATGAGAGACAACCATGTCCAGACCCCCTTCAAGATTGTGGGATAAAGGCGCACCCCTCGACTCGCGCGTGTTGCAATACACGGCAGGCGATGACCATGCACTCGACAATCGCCTGGTGTCGTATGACGTGCGTGCTTCCATTGCACATGCCGAGATGCTTAGCGTACAAGGCTTGTTGTCAGCCGACGATCTCAAACTGATTCGCGATGGCCTCACCGCCATTGCTGCCGAACATACACGCGGTGGATGGCGTGTCACGCTGGAACATGAAGATGGCCAGACCGCGCTGGAAACTTTACTGACACAGCGCATCGGCGATGCCGGCGCGCGCGTGCATCTGGGCCGCTCGCGCAACGATCAAGTGCTCACCGCACTGCGTCTGTTTCTGCGCGATGCCACCAATGATCTCAGCGCGAGCGTGATGAAAGTCGCCGATGCACTCGATGCGTTAGGCGAGCGCGAA
>JANMSB010000393.1:0-20308 GCA_031388915.1 Pseudomonadota bacterium
TCCGGGCGAAGGCATTCGCTTGAAGCCGGTGAATCTGGGTTTGGACCTGCAAGATTCGCAGAAGCAACGCTCAATGGATGCTTACGAACGCCTGTTGATGGATGTGGTGAAAGGCAACCTCACGTTGTTCATGCGCCGCGATGAATTGGACGCAGCATGGCGCTGGATCGATCCCATTAGGGCTAGTTGGCAACAGTACGAAGAACCCTTGAAAACCTACACCGCCGGCAGTTGGGGGCCGTCGGCTTCCAGTGCGCTGATTAGTCGCGAAGGTCTGGCCTGGTCCGACGAGTTGTAACCCGCTGTGGCCGCGTTGCCCATGGAATAGCGCGGCATCAGGCTCTAAGATCAACGCTGGGTATATCACTGTAGGTTCCCATCATGCATCACCCCCACGAGCATCGATTTCCCGATGCGCACGCGCTGGCTCGCGCCTTGGCGGGCGAAATACAGGTTGATTTGCAGGAGGCCATTGCGGCGCGCGGTCACGCCTCACTGGTGGTGTCGGGTGGCCGCACGCCGGTGACGCTGTTCAATCAATTGGCCACCGAAAAGCTGCCCTGGGACAAAGTGTGGGTGACGTTGGCCGACGAACGTTGGGTGGATGCGCACGATGCCGCCAGCAATGAGCGTTTGGTGCGTACCGAGTTGTTACAACAACTCGCTGCCGCTGCGCAGTTTGTGAGTCTGAAAAATGCGGCGACCACGCCGGAGGCGGGTGCCGATTGGGCATGGCGTTCGCTGGCGCGCATCGCCCGACCATTTGATGTGGTGTTATTAGGCATGGGCGATGACGGTCATACCGCATCGTTGTTTCCCGCTAGTCCGACAAACCCGGCACCGCACCTTACTCAGGCGCTGGACACTTCGCGACCACCGGCGTGCGTGGCGATGCAGGCGCCGGTGGCGCCGCAGGCGCGCTTGAGCCTCAACTTAAATGCCTTGCTGGATGCGCGACGCATCATCCTGCATATTCAGGGCGAGGCGAAGTGGGGTCTATATCAAACAGCCAAGCAGCATGGTCCGGTTGCGTTGTTGCCGGTGCGCGCCGTGTTACATCAGCAAGAGGCGCCGGTCGATGTGTTCTGGTCCCCTTGAGTAATTAGATGAGCAAATCGTTGCGACTGTTGGCCGATATTGGCGGCACCAATGCCCGCTTCGCGCTGTGCGAAGACATGATCGTGCGCGATGAGCGGCAACTACGTTGTGCCGATTACGCTGCCATCGAAGACGCCGTGGCGCATTACCTGCACAGCGTGGGCGAGCGACGGCAGGTCGAAGCAGCCTCGCTGGCCATCGCTGCGCCCTTGTCGGGCGACCAAGTGAGCATGACCAATCACAGTTGGCGCTTCAGCATCAGTGGTCTGCGGCAGAAGCAACATTGGCGGCGGCTGATTGTGCTGAATGATTTCACCGCATTGGCGATGGCGATCCGACATCTTCCAGAAAAAGAGTTGCGTCAGGTCGGCGGCATCAAGCATGCGTCTGAAGCGCCTATTGCGTTGCTGGGTGCAGGCACGGGGCTGGGTGTTTCGGGTTTGATTTATTCGGGCGCACATTGGTTGCCGCTGCAAGGCGAGGGTGGTCACGTCAGTCTGGCGCCCGGCAACGAACGCGAGGCGGCGGTGTTACAGCAATTGTGGCGACGCTTCGATCATGTCTCGGCCGAGCGGGTGCTGTCTGGTCCGGGATTGGTGAATCTATACACGGCGCTTTGCGAGCTGGACGATGTGGCGGTGCAGACGTACCAGGCTGCCGACATCACCGATCATGCGTTGAGCAACAGTTGCGCTCAATGCCGGGAGGCAGTGGACATGTTCTGTGGTTTGCTGGGCGGTGTGGCGGGCAACCTGGTATTGACGCTCGGTGCGAGACACGCTGTTTATATCGGTGGCGGCATTGTGCCGCGCCTGGGCGACTTCTTTGCGCAGTCTATGTTTCGCCGCCGCTTCGAAAGCAAGGGACGCTACGTGGAGTATCTGCGTCCGGTGCCGGTGTATGTGATTAATAGCGCGCAGCCGGCGTTTGTCGGACTGGCGCAGTCATTCGCCAGTCCCGGCGCGCGTATTGAATCGTTGGGTTGAATGCCGCTGTAGGGGCGGCTCGTGAGCCGCCCTCTTATTCAATGATCACTTCTGATAGCGCTTCATGCCGTCGTTGATTTCCTGCTTGGCGTCGTCAACACCGCCCCAGCCTTCCACCTTGACCCACTTGCCTTTTTCCAGATCCTTGTAGTGTTCGAAAAAGTGCTGGATGGGTGTTATGCGGTGTTCGTTAATGTCTAGGTACGATTGCCAGTGACTGTAGATGGGCAGAATTTTATTGTCAGGCACGGCCAACACTTTGGCATCGCCACCGGCTTCGTCGATCATCTTCAATACGCCCAGTGGACGGCAACGCACCACCACGCCAGGGAACAGCGGATAAGGCGTCATTACCAGCACATCTACCGGATCGCCGTCGTCGGCAATGGTGCGCGGCACATAGCCATAGTTGCAGGGGTAGTGCATGGCGGTGCCCATGAAACGATCGACGAACACGGCGCCTGTTTCCTTGTCGACCTCATACTTGATCGGATCGGCGTTCATGGGAATTTCAATGATCACATTGAAAAAATCCGGTGCCTTATCGCCCGGCGTTACGAGATCCAAACCCATTAGAAACCCTCTATGTTGCTTGCGGAGATGGTGAGCCACCCGAACAGTGCGCTCACGATTGGCACACTATTTCGGCGAAGGCTTGGTTGGAAATGGACTTTCAGGACCGTCGAAAACAGGAGGTTTTCGTCGGAGCCTCCAGGGACGGATTTACGGCGTTCCTGAAAGTCCATTTCCAACCGAGACTTTGCGAGCGCAATGGCTAACGGCTGTGAGCAGCACTGTGCGGAGGACCGCTGCATTCTACACAGCCAAAAATGCAATCAACGTGATCGAGTCGAAATTACAACCGTACCGTCACAATCGTACTTGACTGCCGATCTCGATGACACGATGTGCCGGTACGCCGTAGTGCACCGCCGCCAACTGCGCATTGCGACCCATGATGGCGAACAGCCGCTTGCGCCACACCGACATGCCCGAACCCATGGTGATGACGGGATTTTCCCGGCCCACCACATAGGTGGTTTCGTCCGGTTTGTAGTCCAGGCCCTTGTCCTCTGCTGCGCGCAAGGCGGCAATGATGCTGGGTGTTTCCATAAATCCGTAACGCGCCACGACTCGGTATATGCCCGGTGCGATGGCTTGCACCGTGACCCGCTCGTCCGCCGGTATCGTCGGCACCTCGGCGCTGGCAAAGGTGAACAGCAGATTGCGTTCATGCAACACGCCATTGAAGCGCAGATTTTGCGTCAGTGCGCGCGGTATGCCGCTGGCTTCGCCAACCAGGTACACCGCCGTGCCGGGTGCGCGGTGGGGCGGCTCGGCTTCAAGCGAACTTAAGAATTCACGCGCCGGCACTTGTTGCGTGGTCATCACCCAGTTGAGATTCTTGCGGCCTTGGTACCAAGTGCTCATTAATAGGAATGCGCCGCCGGCGATCAATATCGGCAACCAACCGCCATCGAAGAACTTCAACATGTTCGAGCAGAAAAACGTCAGCTCAATCAGCACGATGATGCTGAGGATGGCGGTAACGCGACGTTGACGTGGCCAGTTCGCCGCGCGCACGTACAAGATCACCATCAGGCTGACCATCACCATGTCACTGGACACGGCAATACCATAGGCGCCGGCCAAACTACTGGAAGAACGAAAACCCAGCACCAGCAACACCGTGCCGGCGAACAGCAGCCAGTTCATGGTGGGCAGATACACCTGGCCGATTTCTTCCTCGGATGAGTGTTGTACTTTCAGGCGCGGCAAGTAGCCCAAGTTGATGGCTTGGCGAGCAATGGAAAACACCCCGGAGATCACCGCCTGCGAGGCGATTACGGTGGCCGCCGTGGCCAGAATGATCATGAGCGGCAGGGCCCAGTCGGGGGCCAGCAAATAAAACGGGTTGCTGATGGCGGCAGGGTTGTTAAGTATCAAGGCGCCCTGCCCGAAATAGTTCAAGGTAAGTGCGGGCAGCACCGCCAGGAACCAGGCATTGCGAATGGGTTTGCGGCCAAAGTGGCCCATGTCGGCGTACAGCGCCTCGCCACCGGTGATGGCCAGAAACACCGACGACAAGGTGACAAATGCCGCCCAACCGTTGTGGATAAAAAACCGTATCGCATACAGGGGATTCAATGCCTGTAACACCTGCGGGCTATTCCATATCGACGCCACGCCCAACACCGCCAGGGTGCCGAACCATAGAATCATGATCGGACCAAACGCGCGGCCCATGGCTCCCGTGCCGCGTTTCTGCACCAAAAATAGCGCGGTGAGAATCAGGATCGCGCCGGGCACAATGAAGCGTTCGAAGGTCGGCGAGGCAACAGTGAGTCCTTCCATGGCGCTGAGCACCGAGATCGCCGGCGTAATAAAGCCGTCGCCTAAAAACAAGGCCGCGCCGAACACGCCAATGGTGGCCACCGGTGTCCACAGCCGCCAATTGCGCGACGCGGTGACCAGCAAGGTACTGAGCGCCAGAATGCCGCCTTCACCCTTGTTGTCGGCGTGCATGACGATGGCAAGATATTTGAGCGAGATGATGAGAATCTGCGACCAAAACACCAGCGACAGAATGCCCAGCACATTGTCGACATTGACGTCGATGTGGCCGTGGGCAAAACACTCGCGTAAGGCATACAGCGGACTGGTGCCGATGTCGCCAAACACCACGCCCAGCGCGCCCAGCATCAGGACGCGTGGGTCGCCGGAGTGACGGGTGTCGGTATGCGGGGCGCTAGGCTGGGTCGATGCAGCAGAGTCTGGGTTCATGAACTACGTGGAGGCGGCCACGTCCTTTCGCTGAGGTGCAGGGTGCCGCAGAGCGGCGGTAAGTCAGGCTGCTAATCAGCGGATGAAGTCGTTGATCTGCGTCAGTGCTTGTGCTGCACGCCGCTTCACGCCAAACTTGATCCTGCTGTTTGCTATCAATAATGAAAACGAACGTTGCAAAATAACACATGAAGAAAGCCGTCGCTCCCCTCGATCCCGCCAAAATGACCACCCTGCTGCGCGCTGGCGTGTTAGCGCTCGGGCCAGCCGACATTGGCTTGACTGCCGCCAATACCCCGTCCGTGTGGGGTGTCATGATGGAATTCGGTGACGCCGAGGTGGTGGTTTCCCTGGTGGCACTGCTGGATGGCTCGGTGAGCATTTATCTCAGCAATGGCGCCGGCGTGATCGGTTGCGGCTTGCATCCGGATGTGCGCACGGCAGCCGCTAAAATGTTGCGGCTGGCAGAACCCGCCATGGCATTTTGCGCGCCGGCCGCCGAGCAACCGCTGCCGGTCGAGCAACGAGTGTGCTTCTACCTGCTCACCCAGCGCGGCATCCTTGGCTGCGACGCCAGCCGCGCCGATCTCGACGAGGGTGCGGTTGCTCTCGCAGAGCTGTATTACGCCGGGCACGGCATCATCGGCATGGTTGAACTATTGGGCGCGGGCGTCGATCTGGTCGATGAAATGCAGCTTGCCGAAAACGCCGCGCAGCGCGACGCACCAGTGGTCGACGCCGATGCATCGCCCAGCACACAGCAATCCAAAGCAAGAGGCCGTGGATGTCGCATTCTGCCGTATGTTGGCAATGCGGTGCGTCGCTCGCAGCACTGACGTTACCGCTGTCGCGCTTCGATGCTTGCAAGCAATGCCGCGCAGAACTGCATGTTTGCAAGTTGTGTCAGTTCTACGAGGTCACGGTCGCTAAGCAATGCCGCGAACCCATTGCCGAAGAAGTGCGCGACAAGCAACGCGCCAATGTCTGCGACTATTTCACCGTGCGTGAAGATGCCTATCGACCGGCGCCGCTCGAGGCGACGCAACAAGCGCGTGTGCAGTTGGATACGTTGTTTGGCAAGACCGATACTGCGACTAATGCCGCTGCTGGCCAACAAACCGCTGCTGATGCCGCGCGTAAAGCGTTGAACGATTTGTTCAACAAGAATTAGCGTCTTGATGTTCGAAGTGTAGGAGCGGGCCATGCCCGCGAATCCAATCATTCGGGCACTTGTGCTGAGCGAAGCCGAAGCATGGCCCGCTCCTAACATTCGCTGAATTGTCACACACTGCGCTCAAAATACCTGCCGATTGAACTTACTGGTTTCGGTTCAGTTTGCGCAAGCTGCTGATGAGGAGCGCGCCATGGCAGAGACGAATTGGTCACAGTGGCAGCAGCAAGTGCTCGGCAAAATTCAACGCGACTATGCCGATATTCTGCAGCATCTAACCCTGGATGAAGTTGATTGGGCAACCTGGCGCGAGTTGTATGAACAGGGCCGTTCGGCAACCGACGCGGTTGACTATGCGTTTGTGCGCGAACCATCGTTAGCCGCGAGTCCCGTGCCTATTGATAGCCGCGCGCCTGTAATGAGAACAGGTGTGCGTAGTGGCCGTTGAGCTGCATCAAGTGTTCGTGGCTGCCGTGTTCGATAATGCGGCCGTGTTGAATCACCACGATTTGATCCGCCATGCGCACTGTGGAAAAACGGTGTGATATCAAAATGGCGATGCGATTGCGGGTGAGTGTTTGAAAGTGCGCGAATATTTGCGCTTCGGCGCCGGCATCCATGGCGGCCGTAGGTTCGTCCAGCACCAGAATGTCGGCTTCAGAGCGCATGAAGGCGCGCGATAGCGCAATCTTTTGCCACTGACCGCCCGATAACTCGCGGCCTTCCTTGAACCACTTGCCGAGTTGGGTGCGATAGCCGGCGGGCATGGACTCGATCAACGGCGCGGCCATGCCTTGTTCCGCGGCTTTGCGCCATTCGGTTTCGTCGTTGAAATGCCGTACATCACCGGCGCCGATGTTCTCGCCTAGCATCATTTGATAACGCGCGAAGTCTTGAAAGATCACGCCGATGCGTTGGCGCAATGTGGATTCGTCCCATTCTTGTAGATCCGCGCCGTCGAGCAGAATGCGGCCGCTAGCGGGCCGGTACAGGCGCGTGAGCAGTTTGATTAACGTGGTTTTACCAGAGCCGTTCTCGCCCACCAACGCCAGCGATTCGCCGGGGCGAATGTGCAGATCAATATCGATCAAGGCAGGTTGTTCGGCGCCGGGATAGGTGAAGCTGACGCGCTCAAAGCGAATGCCGTCGTCCGGGTGCGGTCCCTGTTTAAGGTGGCCGGTCACCGGGGCGGAGGGCGTTTCCAGATATTCGTACAAGGTGGACAGATATAAATTGTCTTCGTACATACCGCCCACCGCCGACAAACTGGCGGAAACGGCGGCTTGTCCTTGACGAAACAGCAGTAGATACATGGTCATCTGTCCCAGCGTGATACGCAGAGCGACAGCGCTCAGTGCGATCCATGCATACGCGCCATACAACGCCGCAGTGCCAATCAAGCCGAGAAAAAAGCCCCAGGTATCGCGGCGAATCGTCAGATCGCGATCCGCTTTATAGAGTTTGTGAAAGATTTGCCGGTAGCGGTCCAACATCAGCGGACCCAGTTCGAACAGCTTTACTTCCTTGGCGTTATCCTCGCGCGCAATCACGGTTTCCAAGTAAATCTGCATGCGGGTTTCCGGCGAGCGCCAGCGGAACAGCCGAAAGGCATCGCCGGAAAATTTCGCTTCGGCGATAAATGCAGGCAGGCCCGAGCACAACAAAATCGCCAGCGCCCATATTGAGAATTGCATCAGCAGCGAGGCATAGCTGAGTAGTGAAATCAGATTCTGAATCAGCCCGAAGGTGCTCATCACCAGCGACAGGGGTCGCTGCGAGGCTTCGCGGCGCGCGCGGGTGAGTTTGTCGTAGAACTCGCTGTCCTCGAATTGTGTGAGATCCAGGGTCAGTGCTTTCTCGAGAATCATCACGTTCACGCGCTGGCCAAGTTGCGCACGCAACAACGACTGACACAACGACAGGCCACGTTGCGCGCCGGCCAGTAATGCCACCAACAAGGCTTCCAGCAACACCAGTTCCACTACCAGGCGTTGGGCTACCTCGCCACCGCCGTGACGCATGGCGGTAACCACGGCATCGACGATACGCGCGCCGACATAGGCGATACCCGCCGGTAACACGCCGGCCAATAGGGTGAGCGCAGCCAACGCCAAGGTGAGCGGTTTGCTGGTGGTCCAGACCAATCCCAGCGCCCGACGGCTATAGGCAAATACGCCCAGAAAGCCGGGTAGAAAGCCGCGTTTGAGCTGGGGAGTGGCTTGTCCGTGTACGGGTGGATGCGCTGCCAAGGGAGAGAATTGCCGGTGACAAAGGGCGTTGAGTGTGTCGGTCGTCACACTCGACTGCAAGCGCAGTACACTGCATTACGTTATATCGACTGTTCGCCGTTATAGTGCCATCGCGGTCTTTACTGCCGAACGCTATCGGTTTAAGCAAACATGAGCGACGAAAACTCCAAACCTCCTGCGGACCCGCGCCAGCCCGGCGAACCTAAACAGTCGGGCCGTGTTGCCTATGATTCCAAGGGCAATCCGGTTTGGGAGTGGGAAACGTCGACTGGGGTCTACAATCGCGATGTCAGCACGCAACGTTTGAAGAAACTCGAGGCTAAGCTGTCGTTGGAAGAAACTCAGCCGGTGCCCAAGCCTAAGTTGGCGCTGCAAGAGCCTGAACGTTTACCCGGCGGCGGCACCAACCCCTACGACACGGGTGGCTCACCTTCCAGCCCGACGCCAGTCAAACATCCGGCGCTGGCGCACAAGCAAGTCGATCATCTCACCGTGCCGCGCCAGTCACTGGCTAGCAAGTACGCCAATAGCCCTCTAGCAAAAAAGCCGCCGCAGGGGTTCTGGCAGCGGCTCAAAGCCAAGTTTGGCGGCGGCAAGAAATAAGACCCTAAGGTTTGCCGTTACTTCACGGTAGAGATTTTGTCGAACACCCCGCCATCGGCAAAATGTTTGGCTTGCGCTTTGCTCCAGCCGCCGAAATTGGCAATCGTCACCAGCGTCGGAATTTTCGGCAGCACGTTGCTGTACTTGGCCAAGACCTGCGGATTGCTAGGCCGGTAAAAATTGCGTCCGGCAATGTTCTGGCCCACGTCGCTGTACAAATACTCCAAGTAAGCCTGCGCTACCTCGCGCGTACCTTTGCGCACCGCATTCTTATCCACTACGGCTACCGGCGGTTCGGCCAGAATGCTGACGCTGGGCGCGACGATTTGTAGTTTGTCGGCGCCGAATTCCTTCATGGACAGGAAGGCTTCGTTCTCCCAAGCCAGCAACACATCGCCAATGCCGCGTTGCACGAAGGTGGTAGTTGCCGCGCGCGCGCCGCTATCCAGTACTGGCACGTTCTTGAATAGCTGTTGCAAGAACGCTTGTGCGGTGGCGTCGCTGCCGCCGGGTTGCTTCAACGCCCAACCCCACGCGGCCAGATAGTTCCAGCGCGCACCACCGGAAGTTTTCGGATTCGGCGTGATGACCGAGACACCGGGTTTGATTAAATCGCTCCAGTCTTTAATACCCTTGGGATTGCCCTTGCGTACCAAGAACACAATGGTTGACGTATAGGGTGCGCTGTTGTTCGGCAAACGAGTTGCCCAATTGGCCGGCAGTGCCTTGGCGTTGGTCGAAATAGCATCGATATCCGCTGCCAAAGCCAGTGTCACCACGTCGGCTTGCAGGCCGTCGATCACCGAACGCGCTTGCTTGCCCGAGCCGCCATGCGATTGTTTGATGCTGACTTTGTCGCCGGTTTTTTCTTGCCAGTATGCGGCGAAGACTTTGTTGTATTCCTCGTACAGTTCGCGGGTGGGGTCGTAAGACACATTGAGCAGATCGATGTTCTTTGCTTGTACCGGCGCGGCCAGTAGCGTCAGCGCCGTGGTAGTGCTCAGCAGCAGTGTTCTAGTCCAAGTAGTCAATGACATGAGTGGTTCTCCGCAAGTGAGTTGATATTCAGAAGGCCAGCGCAAAGCGCGTGACATAGGCGTTTTCGTCCTGGCGATCGGTGACAGTGCCGGCCGTGCTGGCGCCACCGTCAAAGTCGGTGTGGTCGTATTCCAAAGTCCAGCGTACGTTTTGATTGAGATACCAATTGAGCACCACGCCATAACCACTGGCGCCGCTGACTGCGGTGGCGGAATTGGCGAATGAAGCGCCGCCACCCGCGAAGGCGTTGTCGTCGATGTCGAGCTTTTGATACCGAGCGGCAATTTCCCAAGCACCCCAGCCATGATTGGGGCCTGGTTGACCAATAGCAAAATTGTTGCGCGGCGTGGTGCTGTTGTAGGCGGCATCTTCACCGGTGAGGAAGTAGGAAGCGGCAATTTGCCACGCCGTGTTCCTCAGCGTATCGGAGCGGGTTGTCGTGGTGCTGGTGTGACGGCTGACTTCCTGCTTCGATTCGGTGTATTCGGCAAGCAACCCTAAGCTGCCGTTGTAGTAGTAAGCCTGCGGCGCCAGCCGTGTGTGTCGGCCGTCGGCGTAGGCTGCTTCGTTGAGCGTCAGCGTGTCGGCGTTGTCGCCACGATAACTAAACACAGTCTGTTGCGTGGCGGTGCGATAACTCGGCAGCCAGCTATTGGTGCTAACGAAGCTAACGACTTGGGTGGTGCCGGAGAAAGTGGTGCCGCGGGTCGAGACATCGGCATTGCCTTGTTTCGAACCGGTGGTTGCCGCCAGTCCCACACCCAAGCCTCGCAAGTAGTAGTTATTGCTGTTGGCAAACGGCAAGGCGAACAAGCGAGCGGCAAACTCGCGTTTGTTGTCGGTATCGGTGTCGGGAGTGGGATTGCTTTCCGTGCCATTGCCATCGATCACGCCATTGAAAACGCCGGCTGCGTAGCTGAGGGCGCCATTCAATACCGTGCCGGAAAACTGCAAGCCGAGATCGCGATTGGGCGCCAGCGAGCTGGGAAAGCCGAGTTCGACAAACTTGTTGTATTGCTCGGTCTGTAGACGTTCCAATCCCACCGGGTTCTTGAACTTACCGGCAGTCACTACCGCCCAGGGTTTGAAGCGTGCCGCGACATAGGCGTCCAACAGCACCGTGCGGCCACCACCGAATTCTGGCTGAAGGCGAAAGTCGTAAATGCCATTGACCGTGCCTTCGAAGTAAGGCCGCACTTTGCGCAGCAAGAAGCCATTGGCCGATTGATAAGCGCTAGTGCCAGCCACGCCGTTGGTGAGATTGGCGGTGTCGTCGAAGTCGGCAAAATAACGACCATCGACGTTCACGGTGCCACGCAGTTTGAACACGTTCTTGCCGTCGGCCGAACTCAGCGAGAAACCGCTGCTGCCGGCCTTGACCACCGGCGTAGTGGTTGCTGCGGCACTGGTGGTTTCGTTGGCCAGCTCCAGCTTGCGCTCCAGTACCTTGATGCGCTGCTCTTGTTCGGTGAGCCGCTCGGCAAGCTGTTGTTCGACGGTGAGAGGGGTTTCCTGCGCCAGTGCAACACCGAGCGGCGCCAACGCCAAGGCCAGCGACAGATTTCTGGCAGCCAAGCGTGCGGCTGAGTACATGTACCTGCTCCTAGTGTTGATGTTTTACGCAGCGCAAAGAACGCTGCAATGACGAACATGCTAGGAGCGGTGTGGTTACAAGGTCAGTCGCGGCCCGGTTATAAACGGGTATTAAATTGGCTAGGGCCGTATTCGATTCGTATAAGGCTAACGCACTGGCAGCGGAATCTCCGCAAACAACGCGTCCACTTCCTCTTGCGACTGCGTGTTGCTGGCGCGATCCACCAAACGTCGATTCAAATGCGGCGCCAGTAGTTGCAGGAAGTCGTACATGTAGCGACGCAACACGCCATCGCGCGAAAAGCCGACCCAGGTGGTGTGAATCGGAAACAAATGCGATGCGTCGATTGCCACCAGATCGCGATCTTCCTTGGGATCGACCGCAACATCGGCCAGGATGCCGACACCGAAGCCGAGGCGCACATAGGTCTTGATCACATCGGCATCGCGTGCGGTCAGTGCCACATTGGGTGTCAGTCCGGCTTTGGAAAATATCTGGTGCAATGAGGACGGACCAGTGAAGCTGAACACATAGGTCACGATTGGGTATTGCGCCACCTGTTTCAGCGTCGGCTTCTTTACCTGCGCCAAGGGATGATTGGCCGGCACGACGATCTGTCGATACCACTGATAGCAGGGCAGCAAGACAAACTTGCGAAAGTGTTCGTGCGAGCCAGTGGCTACGGCGAAATCGATACGATCCAGCGTTGCCATCTCGCCGATCTGTTCCGAGGTACCCTGATGCAGATGCAGATCGACATTGGGATATTTGGCGCGAAACTGCTGGATTACACTGGGTAGTACATAGCGCGCCTGGGTATGCGTGGTGCCGATGGACAGCGTGCCGCGATCTTCGTCTTTCAGGTCGGCCGAAATGCTCTTGATGTTTTGCACTTCCCGCAGAATGTGCAGCGCGCGTTCGATGACCTTCTGACCTGCCGGTGTGATCTTGGTCAGCGTGCGGCCGCTGCGGACGAAAATATTGAAGCCCAGTTCGTCTTCCAGCAACTTGAGCTGCTTACTGACCGCCGGCTGCGAGGTGTGCAATTTCTCCGCGGCCGCGGTGATGTTCAAGCCGTTCTGCGCGACGGCGGCCAAGTAGCGGAGTTGTTGTAGTTTCATGGCAGGGTATGGGGAGTGGAAATCATAAAGTTCAATATTGACACAAAGGCAACCTGTGTGCCTTGTTGCCTATTCCAGAATGACTGGGAGCGGGTTCATACTGGTTCGGAAAACTGCTGATTATGAGGAGCACTAAGACATGGGTACCGAGATTGATATTGGCATTAGCGAGAAAGATCGTAAGAAGATCGCGGCGGGCTTAAGCAAGCTGCTGGCCGACACCTACAGTCTGTATCTCAAGACTCACAATTTTCATTGGAACGTTACCGGCCCAATGTTCCAGACCCTGCACCTGATGTTCGAAACCCAGTACAACGAGTTAGCGTTGGCGGTGGACTTGGTTGCTGAGCGTATTCGCTCGCTGGGTTTTCCGGCACCGGGCACCTACAGCGAATACGCCAAACTGAGTTCCATCAAGGAAACGCCCGGCGTACCCAAGGCGCTGGACATGATCAAGCTGCTGGTCGAAGGTCAGGAAGCGGTGGTGCGTACCGCGCGTAGCATTTTTCCTGCTGCCGAAGCTGCACATGATGAAGCCACCGCTGACCTGTTGACACAGCGCATCCAACTGCACGAGAAAACCGCCTGGATGCTGCGGAGTTTGTTGGATAAGTAGCGAGATTGACGTTGATCTTATAACCCTCCCCCGCTTGCGGGGGCAGGGCGGGGGCGGCAATGTTGTTTGTGGTGAGATTTCTCGATCATCCTGATCGGTTGTTTGTGCGTACCGCTTTCATGCAGGCGCACTTGGATTGGCTACAGCAACATAGCGAGCAAGTGCTGGTGGCGGGGTCGCTGCGCGCGGACCCGACCGATAAGCCCGGAGGTGCGTGTTGGATTGTGCGTGCAGACAGCAAGCAACAGGTTGAGGATTTGTTGCGTACGGACCCATTCTGGGTACGCGGGTTGCGTCAAACGGTAGAGGTGTTGTTCTGGTCGAAGGCATTTCCCGACCGGGAAGTGCTGTTGTAACGCGCCGCATGGCATGGTCACTACCTACAGCGTGGGTAACGTCCCAGTCGGAATAGAGTCGGTATTCTTGATCACGGAGCGCTGTGGCAGGTAATTAAGTAATAGTTCTGTTTCCTTCTTAACCACTTCGTAGCACTCGCAACTCAGCGTTTCGAGTTTCGCCCGGTCAAGCACCTTAATTAGTCCGCGCGAATACGCAATCACGCCTAACTGTTGCAATTTCAAAGCTGCCTGGGTGACGCCCTCGCGGCGAACACCCAGCATGTTGCCGATGAATTCCTGTGTCATGGTCAAGTGGTTGTGCGACAGGCGATCCATGGACAGCAAGAGCCAGCGGCAGAGCTGCTGATCAATCGAATGGTGCCGGTTGCAAACCGCCGTCTGCGCTACTTGCGTGATCAGGGCCTGCGTATAGCGCAGCATAAGCACCAGCAACTGGCCGTGGCGGTTAAACTCGTGTTTGACCTTCGATCTGGGGAGGCGATATGCGTAACCGGCGCTCTGCACCAGCGACCGGCTCGGCGTGCTCTCCCCGCCCATAAACAGAGTGATGCCCAGCAATCCCTCGTTGCCCACCACCAGGATCGCGGTCGATGCTCCGTTTTCCATTACGTACTGCAGCGAGACAATGGAGTCGGTGGGAAAATAGACGTGACGCATGGGGCGCCCGGATTCATACAGGAGCGCGCGCAGCGGCAGCGGCACGAGTTCCAGGTGCGGGAATAAGCGGCCTTGAACCTCGGGCGATAAGGCTGCCAGAAGGTGATTCTGCTGAGGTTCGGGTTTGACGGACATGGCGGCGCTCTTGGAACTGGAGCGTTGGAGGTTTTCCGCTCATGGTTTCGTAACCATATCTTTGATCCTGCACGAACTCAGTTCGGTAGCACACATTTAGGAAGGTCCTGAAGGCAAGGCAACGTCATGCGTCTCCAGAACTTGAACAGATGTGGCATCTGTTGCCGTGACTCACCGCTTCCCCCGCACCTCATTGATCAATTCCATCTGCACTTGCTGAATCTCCACCAGTCGTTCCCATTGATGCGACAACATGAGGTCGATCTTTTGATGTAGCTGGCGGATTTCCAACTCGGCTTCCAGGTTAATTTGAAGATCATGCAGCATCCGAGTGCGGCCATGGCTTCTTGGCGACGACTTTGTCGTTTTCGATGGCGTAAAATGCCGTACCGTGCAGGCGGGCGATTTTGTGCGCGGTGCTTGCCGAGCGGCGCAGCGTTTTGCCAACAACTGCAACAAATTCATTTGGATTGTGTTTGGGTTTACGGACTTGGCATATGGACCCTTTCCCTTCAGTTTGGGCAGCGCGCCGGAATTATCGTAAACCGCCCATTGGGACAACTAGCCGACAATGGATTGTGTGTGAATATGCGGCGAGTTTTTTTCGAACTGGTAGCTGTTCACTTGGTTTCTTGGTCAAGTAATGACCGCAATTTTGGTAGGAGCGGCGGTAGCTCCAAAGTTACGGTTGCCCAAACAATATCTGAATCGATATCGAAGTAGCCATGTATCAATCGGTTGCGCATCGCGATAATTGCAGGCCACGGAACGCTCGGCGCGCTTAAGCGTGTTGCGTCGGATAGTTTGACAGCCGCTTCGCCAATAATTTCCACCGCGCGTACCACGGCGAACAGCAACATCTGGTTGGCGTCTAGATCACTACGCGTTTTCCCTTGAAGAAATCTAATCGCCGTTTCAGCGGCGTCTATCATGTGACGCACACGAATCTGATCATCCTTGCGCATACTGAACTCGTGCCTCGCGAATCACATCGTCGCGGAAATAGCGGCTAAGGTCGCGGGGCGTACGTAGGTCAACACGACGGTCGCCTAGCAAGTGCGACAGCTCCGCCTCCATTTGGGCGAGACCGATCAAACCGGGTGTTCGATCGGGTTCGAATTCAATCAATAGGTCGATATCGCTATCGGACTTGGCTAAACCGTTCAGTTGCGAGCCAAACAGCGACAAGCGGCGTACGCCATGTCGAATGCAGAATTGGCGGATTGGTTCGGTGCCGAATGAAAACTCAGATGTGCTCATGCGGGCCCTCTATAACTAGCGACGGCTGCTTTGCGCGCGTTGCCTGAGTATAGCGGTCTCAAGATGGGGCGGATACGACGCCTCTGGTGGCGAGTGCTTGAATTCCGGGGCAGACTCGTTTAATCCCTGATTAAACCTCTACCCTTCGGCTTGACGCTCCCGCCGCGCCCGGTAATACTCGTCGCCCATGATCACTCGCATGCAAATTACCCAAAACCTCCATCGCTGGTGGTGGCGCCGCTCGTAACGGAGTAGGGCGCTGGGCCCGTGATTTAGCGTGACCTAACGATTTTTGACGACACCAGAACCCATCTCCGCGACCGCCGGGGGTGGGTTTTTTTTTTGTGCTGTACAAGGAGGTACGAATGCCGCGGGCGCAGGAAGCGCAAGAGCGGCCCTGCCGTTCGGCCAAATTTGGGATACAGAATTGACGGAATGCTGAATTGACCGGATGAACCACAGGAGTTTCTTTTGAAACCGCCATTTGATATTGCCGCCGACCTGGACACACCGGTGTCGGCCTACCTGAAGCTAAAGCCATTCCGGCCGCGCTTTCTGCTGGAAAGTGTGGAAGGCGGCGAGCGGTTGGCGCGCTATTCCTTCATTGGTTTTGGCGATTGCCTGGAAGTGCGCCTGGACGCCAAGGGTCTAAAGGTGGGCAAGCAGTTGCTGCCCGTGCCGACCAATCAACAGGAATTGCTGAGCGCGCTGCGTGGCGCGTTGAAGCAGGCGCCGCTACCCACGCCGAATATTCCCGGGGTGCCGCTGTTGGGTGGTTTGGTGGGCGCCTCCAGTTATGACTTGGTGCGTTACTTTGAACGGCTGCCGTCACGGCACAAGAATCTCGACAACACGCCGGATGCGCACTACCTCGCGCCGCAGTCGATGCTGGTGTTCGATCATCTGACGCGTAGCATGGCGCTATTGCATTCGGGTACTGAAGCGGAACGGCAAAGCCTGCGTAAAGAAGTCATGCGCGCGCTGCGTGGTGCAGTGCCCAACAGCGGTAAAGCTGCACGTTACTCCGAGCCCGCGGCCTCACTGGGCGAAGCCGAATACATTCATGGCGTGAAGCGTGTGCAGGAATACATTGCCGCCGGTGATGTGTATCAACTGGTGCTGGCGTCGCGCTTCTCGGGGCGTTGCGACCTTGATCCATTCGAGACCTATCGTGCGTTGCGCCTGCTGAATCCGTCGCCGTACATGTACTACTGCGATCTTGGCGACCATGTCATTGCCGGTTCATCGCCGGAAGCGTTAGTGCGCTTGAATAGCGGTCATGCGCAGCTGCGTCCGATCGCCGGCACGCGTCCGCGTGGTCAGGACGATGCGCATGATGTGGCACTGGAACAGGAGCTGCTGGCTGATCCCAAAGAAAATGCCGAGCACGTGATGTTGGTGGATCTGGCGCGCAATGATCTGGGTCGCGTTGCCAAGGCCGGTAGCGTGCATGTGAATCCGTATCGTTCGATTGAACGCTACAGTCACGTGATGCATATCGTTAGCGGCGTGCAAGGCGAGGTGACGCCCGACAAGGATGCGTTTGATTTGTTCGCTGCTGCGTTCCCTGCCGGAACGTTGGTGGGTTCGCCGAAAGTGCGCGCCATGCAGATCATTGATGAGCTCGAACCCTGTCGGCGTGGTTTCTACGGTGGCACCATTGGTTATTTCGGCAGCACAGGAGATATGGATCAAGCCATTACCATTCGCACGCTGGTATTCAGCGGCGATACCTATAGCTTCCAGGCCGGCGCCGGCATCGTCGCCGACAGCATCCCCAAAATGGAATATCAAGAGGTGCTGGCCAAGAGCGCCATTCTGCGTCGCGCACTCTCCATGGCGCAGGAGGGATTGTAAATGAGCACGACCCCCATGAAACCAAGACTATTGTTGATCGATAACTACGATTCATTCACTTACAACTTGGTGCAAGCCTTCCTGATACTGGGCGCGGAAGTGCTGGTACATCGCAACGACCAGATCACGCTTGCACAAGCCGAGGCGCTCAAACCCACGCATCTGTGTATTTCCCCCGGACCGGGCACGCCGCACGATGCGGGTGTCTCGATGAAAATGATTGAACACTTTGCCGGTAAGTTGCCCATCTTCGGTGTGTGTCTGGGGCATCAATCCCTGGTGGAAGTATTCGGTGGCAAGGTGGTGCGTGCGGGACGCTTGATGCACGGTAAGACCTCGCCAGTCACGCATGATGGCAAGGGGATTCTGGCTGGCATGTCCAATCCGTTTGAAGCTGGACGCTATCATTCGTTGATCGCAGCGCCAGAAGCCATGCCTGAAGTATTAGAAGTCACGGCCCGTACCAAGGAAGGCGAAATCATGGGCGTGCGCCATAAAAAGTACGCCATTGAAGGCGTACAGTTCCACCCGGAAAGCATCTTGACGCCGGAAGGCCCGGTACTGATGGGTAACTTTCTTAAGCTCACGTCACCGTTACGGTAGAAGTAGTGGTCGACAGACAGATACATATGTTGGATTTTCTGCAAGACACTTCGACTCCGCTCAGTGACCGGAGATATGAGTTCCGGTCGCTGAGCGGAGTCGAAGCGTTCTGGCCTCTGTGCTCTTCAGAGATGCAGTTCGGCCAATAGGATTTAAGAATCATGAGCACCTTGCGCACTACGCTGGAAAATTTGTTAGAGCATCGCTCTTTAAATGAAGCCGAAGCTTCGCAATTATTGTTGGCGTTAACGGATGAGTCGATTGCACCAGCGATGGGGGGTGCATTGCTCGCTGCGTTACGCAGCAAGGGTGTGACGCCCGATGAAGTACGCGGCTTCGCCAAGGCGATGCGTAGTCTCGCCAAGCGTCCGGTGATTTCTGCCGGTGCGCCATTAGTCGACATCGTCGGTACGGGCGGCGATTCATCCGGCAGTTTCAATTTATCCACCGCCGCGGGTTTGTTATTGGCGGCGCTGGATCTGCGTGTGGTGAAGCATGGCAATCGCGCTGTGTCGAGCCGTAGCGGCAGCGCCGATACGCTGGAACAATTGGGATTGAAATTGCCGCTGGATGAGCAGGCGGCTGGTAAATGCCTGGATGCCTGTGGTTTCACCTTCTTGTTTGCGCCTTACTATCACGCGGCCACCAAAGCAGTGATGCCGATTCGCCAGGCATTGGGCGTGCGTACTGTGTTCAATATTTTGGGACCGTTGTGCAATCCCGCCGAGCCGCCGTTTCATTTGATTGGTGCGTTTAATCTAGAGACGGCCAAGCTCATGGCTGAAACCCTGGCCGGCTTGCCGATCGAACGTGCTTACGTGGTGCATGGCGAACCCGGCTGGGACGAAGCCACGCCCTGTGGTTCGTTCGAATGCTTTGATGTGCGTCCGGGCAAAGTGACGCAGCGCAAGCGTGATCCATCGGAATTCGGCGTGCCGCGTTGCGCGCCCGATGATCTCAAGGGTGGCGATGCGGTGTATAACGCAGCCTGTCTGCGTGCTGTATTCGAAGGTCGCGACCGTGGTGCGCACCGGCATGCCATTTTGCTGAATGCTGCGCTGGTGCTGGAGCTGACGGGTCGTGCGACGTCGCCATTAGAGGCTATGCAGCAGGCGGCAGCGGCCATTGATTCGGGTCGGGCCGCTGAGGTGCTGAACAAGCTGGCGGCATTTGGGAAGGCGATGTAGGTCAGGCTTCAGCCCGACATTGATGCGGAGTCAGGCTGAAGCCTGACCTACAGGGAGGTAGGAAATGCCGGGTTTGCCTGGAGCAAAACCCGGTGGACCCACAAGTGGACCAACGATTGGAATTGATATGTCCGGATTGCTCACAGACATGGCGTGCTCGAGCTACGAGCGCTACGAAAAAGCCAAGGCGCAACTGCCTGAGGCCGAGTTGTGGGAGCGCGCCAACGCCATGTCGCCGGCGCCAAAATTGAAATTGTCGGTGGAAGGCTTTGATCTGATCGCCGAGTGCAAATTGGTATCGCCGTCAATGGGTGATCTGTCCGCCAACACCAGCGATGTGCAGACGCGCGTGGCGGATTATGGGCTGGGCGGCGCAGCAGCCGTGTCGGTGCTGACTGAGCCGAGTCGCTTTGGTGGTGAGCTGGCGCATCTTGCTCAAGCATCGCAGGTGTTGACGCCGCTGAATGTGCCGACCATGCGTAAGGATTTTCTGGTTGAACCTTATCAAGTCATGGAAGGGCGCGTGGCGGGTGCGGGTGGCGTGTTGATAATCGCGCGCATGCTGGATACCAGTCGCATCACTGCGTTGCTGGATTGTGCAGCCATGTTGAACATGTTTGTGCTCATTGAGGCCTTTGATGCCGACGACATCAAAGTGATCAATGAAGTACTGACGCCGCGCAAGCAACACAGTGAACAGATTTTGGTCGGCATCAACTGCCGCGATCTGCAAACCTTGAAAGTTAATTTCGAACGTTTCGCCGAGTGGGCGGATTTGCTGCCGGCCGGCTATCCCAAAGTGGCCGAGAGCGGCGTTGGCACTGCTGCTGATGCAACACGCGTGGCGCAGATGGGTTATCAAGTGGCGCTGGTTGGCACCACGTTGATGAATAGTTCCGAGCCGCGCAAGCTGGCCGGCGAGTTGCTGAGTGCGGGACGCGAGGCGGCACTGGCGACGCGCACGCAGGCGACCGAGCTGTTCACCTCCGA
>JANMSB010000396.1:0-5907 GCA_031388915.1 Pseudomonadota bacterium
GGCGAGCGCTGTCTCACTACCAACCAGGGCATTCCGGTCAGCGACAATCAAAACCAGCTCAAGGCCTTTGACCGTGGAGCCGTGTTGCTTGAAGACTTCATTCTCAGGGAAAAGATTTTTCATTTTGATCACGAACGCATTCCAGAAAGAATCGTGCACGCGCGTGGCTCAGCCGCCCATGGCTACTTCGAGCTGTACAAGTCTCTGCAGGATGTAACGCGCGCGGATCTGTTTCAGCGCGCCGGAGAAAAGACACCGGTGTTCGCGCGGTTTTCCACGGTGGCTGGCGGGGCCGGCTCGGTCGATACGCCACGTGATGTGCGCGGCTTTGCGGTGAAGTTTTATACGAAGGAAGGCAACTGGGATCTGGTCGGCAACAACGTTCCCGTGTTCTTCATCCAAGATGCCATCAAATTTCCGGACGTTGTTCACTCCGTCAAAATGGAAGCCGACCGTGGTTTTCCGCAGGCAGCAAGCGCTCATGACACCTTCTGGGACTTCATCGGCCTGACACCCGAATCCATGCACATGGTGATGTGGATCATGTCTGATCGAACCCTGCCACGGTCGCTGACCACCATGGAAGGCTTCGGTGTGCATACCTTCCGGCTGCTCGACAAACAAGGCCGCTCAACCTTCGTCAAGTTTCACTGGAAGCCGAAGGCCGGCTTGCAGTCTACGGTGTGGGATGAAACCGTGAAGATCGCCGGTGCCGACCCTGACTTCCACCGCCGTGATTTGTTTGAGCGGATACAGCGCGGTGACTTTCCGGAGTGGGAATTGGGCATGCAGCTCTTCGATCAGGAGTTTGCCGACAGTCTCCCCTACGACGTTCTTGATCCCACCAAACTCATTCCGGAAGAAATACTGCCGGTGCGCAAGGTGGGACGCATGGTGCTCGATCGCTATCCGGATAATTTCTTTGCTGAAACCGAACAGGTTGCCTTCTGCCCAGCGAACATTGTCCCTGGCATTGATTTCTCGGATGATCCGCTGCTGCAAGGACGGTTGTTTTCCTATCTCGATACACAGAAGAGCCGACTCGGTACTGCGAACTTTCATCAGCTACCGATCAATGCAGCGAAGTGTCCGGTGATGAACTTCCAGCGCGATGGGCAGTTTCAGACACTGGTGCCAAAAGGCCGCGCCAACTACGAACCCAACAGTCTGGACCAAGCCGGAGAAATGCCGGGGCCACGCGAATGTCCGCGCCAGGGCTTCCAAAGTTTTGCAGCTCCTCAAACGGGGCAGAAGACACGCATCCGCCCGGAAAGCTTCGCCGATCATTACAGCCAGGCGCGGCTGTTCTATCGCTCGATGGATGCTGCCGAGCAGTCGCACATTGTCATGGCGTTGGTATTCGAGTTATCGAAGCTGTCGCTGGAGCATGTCCGTACTCGGATCGTGTCGCATCTCGTGAACATCGATCCATCGTTAGCGCAACGAGTGGCACAAGGGATCGGCATGGAAGTTCCTACCGCCGTTCCGACAGCGGCCACCATTCATGACTTTGATCCTTCGCCAGCTTTGCGAATCATCAATGGACCGCGGCAACGCAAGAGTCTGGAGGGCAGCACCATCGGCATACTAGTGGCCGAAGGTTCAGATGCCACTGCGTTATCAAACCTCAAAGACAAACTCACCAAAGCGCGAGCGACGGTGAAGGTAGTCGCGCCCAAGCTTGGCATCAAGTTGGACGACGACAAACACTTCAAGGCCGACGCGCAACTTGCTGGTGCGCCATCTGTAGTGTTTGACGCCGTTGCGATAGTGCTTTCAACAGAGGGCGCCAAGGAATTGGTGAGCGATGGCGCTGCCGTGCAATGGGTCATGGATGCTTTCGGACACCTGAAGGCCATTGGCTACTCGCCTGCTGCCAAAGTGCTGCTGGATAAAGCCGGCATCAAACCCGACAACGGCGTGGTGGAACTCAAGGAGTTTCCACAAGCTGCGCTGGTCCGTTACTTCGCGCGAGAACCCAAGGTGCGGCCGATTCCTTAAGGTAGCGCTTTGAGTTGTATGAATTCGCTATGCGTGGCAATGACCCAAGGCGGATCAGTCAAGAGTGACCCGCCTTGATGATGGTGATGCTGCCGTTAGTTTCGATCCACGCACTAGCAATATCCGCCTGACTATCGAGGCCAGCCCGGCGGATGGCTTCTTCAAAATCAGCAGGGCTGACTGATTCCTTGCGTAGTCGTCGATAATCCACTCGTCCATTCTCAGCAACTTTCACGGCGGTTCCTTCCACCAAGCTTTGTGCCCATCGGTTGTTGGCTGTCAGCCATCCCACACCATAATTTAGGCCAATCAGCGTGGCGGCCAGGATAAGACCGCCCAGCAACGATACGTCCTCACCGATCAACGAGTTCTGAACCGCATTGCCCAGCAGGATGAGCAATATCATGTCGAAGGTTGTGAATTGACCCACAGTACGTTTACCAGCCAGCCTGACCATCACCAGCAAGGCAACGTAGACAGCAATCGCACGCAGCACGAATTCCCACCAAGGCATGGCCATGTCAGACAGATTCATGACTGCTCAATGTCAGTATATTCACGGGCCTCCCGCCGCTTGTTCCTTAGATAGAAAAACTGACCCAGCAACGCAGTCAGCAGCAGGAGGCTGTTCGACACAGTGAAGATAACATTGCCCAGTAAATAGCTGTAAACCAGGAAACCCAGCGATGCACTGAATTGGCCGACGAACAACCATTTCGAAACGCCTTCGGTGGAGCGGTCGCGCCATTGCGTCCACACTTGGCGCGACACCGTCATCACCAGAATGATCGACGCAGCCCAGCCAATGGCATCTACGGGCTCGACGCTCATCGGCATACCTCCGCGTGAAAGACTCAACCTCTACAACTCACTTGGTCGCAAGCAGGTAGGTACCACGCGACTTTTCTTGCACATCTCGAATTCTTTTTTTGAACCAGAAGTTGTCGAGCTTGATCCCGCGCGCGGTTGAGGCTCAGGTACAGCCACGCAGCAAGAACAGGCCAAACAAGATGGGTATAGGAATGCCTAGTAGCCACAACACAATCCACCCAATCTTGCCCTGCTGCCGCCAACGTGCCGAAGGATTGAGCTGCTGCGCATGATGTGACGCCGACCACTTAGCAAGCGAATAAGGAGCATGCGACTTTGAACGGCTAGTGAGTTTCATCGCGGATGTCCGGTTTTCACAGTTTCTGTGAGTTGACCGGATTAATACACTTCCGCAAAGCGATTCGTATCAGCCAGCCACACAAGGTCGTGTCGGATAACCCTCACGCGGCGCACTTGGCAAGCATCACCCCTGGCTGCAGGTGGACAAGCACGCCGTCATTCCACCGCGCAGCAACCGTAAGACACAAGAACAACTGTCGGATGTCATAAAAAATGAAATTTCAAGCTTTGCCTCTTAAGGGCCTTTGCATTTTATGTGTCAGGGTCAAGCCGTTGCAGCGTCACATACAGTGAAATTATTCGGCATACCTGCCACATAAAATGATGTTTTCTTTCAGAGAGCAAATCCCACTTTGGACCTCGTCTAAACTTCTTACTCGGAATCGCCAGCTTGTCCGGCATCAGGCCCAATAGAAACATTGTGACGGCCTCCTCCTCTAACAAATTGCGCACGATAAATCTCCCCCTCGATAAATCTTCTTGCGTGCACTTTTCCTTCGGAACTGACTTCAAATCCTGATAGAAATAGGGAGGCTTGCGCAGACCTTACGGCTTCGTCGCGGCGTTCACGTTCTTCGGGAGTAATTGGCTGACTGGCTTCGTCCACAAAGGCACATGTTGATTTTGATTGGGCTGGTGGCGATTTTCAAAACTCAAAAGCGACTACACAAGCCATCGGACAGCAATGTGCTGAGCGCTTTTGATTCAAGAAACGATCCACGCACTTTCCGCCACAAATGCCAAAGCTGAACGGATCTTCAAACAAATGGCTTCTCTTCAATCCAAAAGCGTCGATATCTTTCGACAGGTTTAATCTTCGCCGGTAGCGTCCAAATACATCACTGGCATCAGAACATTCAGCTCGGTAAAGGTGTGCTGGCTATGTTCTCATCGTGACTCCGGCCCAATCCAAGTTAAAGCGAGCCAGATACTTGCGAAGTCGATCTGTGTCATTGGTGATCGAACGGTTTGCCCGGGAAGCTGCGTAGAGTTTACGCCCCGCATCCGCAAGCGAGTTGGACTGGCGGCAGATGCGAAGGACCGCTTCTAACTGCATTCGATCAAACAAGTCGAGTGAACTGATTGCTGCTGGTGGCAGCAGTTCGTCGAGCTGGCTTTCTGTTCTTGGTTGCCAATTCGCTTGAAGGCGCTGGAGCTCGTCGCGCACGTTTTCTTCGGTAATCCTTCCACCGTCAGTAAGCGTGGCCATTCTCGCCACGGATGCCGATAGTTCGCGGAAGTTGCCGATCCAATGCGCAGCGGGGGACGTCGCGAAACGTAGATAACTCGTTTTCGCCTCCGCGTTGAACCGCACATTGCTGGCGTTGGCCTGCGACTGGCGCTCAAGTTCGTACTCTATATTGGGCTCAATGTCTTCAGGTCGATCGCGCAGCGCTGGCAAACTAAATGTCCAAACGTTAATGCGGGAGAGCAGGTCCTCTCGGAATCGACCGGCGCGAACGTCATCGCGTAGATCACGATTTGTCCCTGCGATGAGCTGGAAGTCGCTTCGGGTTTCCTTGTCGGCACCCAGCGCGAAGAAACGCTTCTCTTCAATAGCCTTCAGGAGCATCGCCTGCTCGTCGGAGCCTAATTCACCGATCTCATCAAGGAACACTAAGCCTTGATCGGCTTTTCGCAGCAGGCCAGCACGCTCAGTCTGGGCACCTGTGAAAGCGCCCTTCACATGCCCGAATAGCGTGGACATCGCGGCATCGCCACGGAGCGTGGCGCAATTCACTTCTACAAACTCGCCCTTGATCTGGTGGCGCGATTTCTTCAGTTCATAAACGCGTGTGGCGAGCAGCGATTTGCCGGCGCCCGTCGGTCCCATGAGCAAGACCGGTTGCTTGGATCGAACCGCCACTCGCTCGATATCGTCAATCATGCGATTGAAGGCGGCGTTGCGCGTTGAAATGCCGGACTTCAGGAGCGCCGTACTGGATTGCTTCTCACGCGCAAACCGGGCGGCAATCTGGTCGTAGCGCGACAGGTCCAAATCGATGATCGCAAAGCTGCCAGGTTCGCGACTGCTTTGATGCCTAGGTGGTGAGGACTGCAAAAGCAGCGCGGGATAGTGCCGCGACTCGGTGAGCAAAAACACGCATATTTGGGCGACATGGGTGCCGGTAGTGATATGCATGAGATAGCGTTCGTTTTCGGTATCGAACGAGTAAGTGCTCGCGAAGTCGTGCAGGCAGCCATACATCTCCTGGAAGTCCCAGGGATCACGGGGATCGACCAGATGCAGGTTTATTTTGGTTTCCGGGGAGACAGCAGCGATATCCTCGCTGACCATTTTTGCCAGTTTGGTATGAGGTCGCGCATAGAGCAGCTCCAGGCGATCAATGACCAAGTCTTCCCGTTGGCAAATCGCAACGGTAGGTCGCCATTTCTCCCACCGTCCCGGGCCAGTACCCGAGTCCAATACCGATCCGAGAAATCCAATAACTACCGTTTTCATATTTTCTATCTTATTGGATAGAGTTGATGAGTAATAGATAGTTATTGTGACTTAGCCGGGGCCGAAAAAGTGACCTTAAGGCGATTTACAGACTATTAATCCTTTTAATATTAATTACTTAATAAATATCCAACGCGTACTTCATGCGATGGCATAGGCATTGCTTTCTAGTTGATTGAAATAGAGACAACGGTTGTGCGGGGCGGCGTCACAGGGACGCCGCCGGTCTTTAGATAGTCGGTCTGCCTTTGGAGAGGAACATGAGTGATCAG
>JANMSB010000421.1:0-1525 GCA_031388915.1 Pseudomonadota bacterium
CTGGTGCAGCACCACGTCGGCGGCTACTTGAAGATTGCTCCAGAAGCCATCGGCGAAGGTCCGCTGTCCAAGATGATGAAGCCCGGCGTGGGCTCGTACTACAAGTTCAAAGAACTGTTCGAGAAATTTTCGAAGGAAGCGGGCAAGGAACAGTACTTAATCCCCTACTTCATCGCCGCGCATCCCGGCACCACCGATCAAGACATGCTGGACTTGGCGTTGTGGTTGAAGCAGAACGGTTATCGCGCCGATCAAGTGCAAGCGTTCTTGCCCTCGCCGATGGCCACCGCTACGGCGATGTATCACTCCGGCAAAAACCCACTGCATAAGGTTTCGCGTGGCAGTGAAGAAGTAGTGATCCCGAAAGGCATCAAGGTACGCCGTCTGCACAAGGCCTTCCTACGCTGGCATGACGCTAACAACTGGCCGCTGTTACGAGATGCTTTGAAACAAATGGGCCGCGCCGATTTGATCGGCCCCGGCAAACATCACTTGATTCCCGCTTGGCAGCCCAAGGGCACCGGCGATCTAGCTGAAGGCGCACGCCGTCCGCATAAGTTGCGCAATGGTCAGATTGCGGGTGCGAAGAAGGCTGAATTCACCACACCGATGCGCACTCAACATACTGGGTTAAAAGGCGTGAGCATTCCGCGCGTACCGGTTAAGAGTAAAGCTCGCTCACCACAGCGACCGGGAAAACGTTAAGTCAGGATCTCTCTCGCTTACACGCTGGTGGTATGCCCAGCGGGATGCTCTGGGTGTAAACCACATTGAGCAGGTTATTCCACTTCTCACACTTGTAGTGCCGCGACATGCCGCAGCCCTCTGCCGAGTAGCGCGTCACACCCACATAGGGTCGATCGGTAAATTCCACGCTGATTTCGTTTGGATTACAGCCCATATCCATGGACGCCTGCTCGCGCACAATTGCCTTGTTCGTCGCGCAACCTGATAACACCAGCATCAACGCCAGGACCCCATAACGTTGCTTCATTGCTACTCCTTGAATGACAGATGCATCTGTCTCGGAATCATTATCGCTAGTTCCACACCGCTTGCAACTCCCACTGCAACACTTCCACATCGCGCTTAACCAACACGCCATTGCCAATGTGATTGAAGTGTTTACGCAGTTGCCGCTGATACCAACTACCGGCGCGCACAAACACTTTGTCATCGGTGCCGCTGGGGTCCATCAAGGTTTGCCAGTCCTGCTTGGTGGGCACATGTAAATACAATGCACCACGGCACAGGCGAGCGAGATTGTTGATGGCCAGTGTGGCCGCTTGGTCATCTAAGTACTGCAATACATCGCAGCACACAATCAGATCGAACTGGCCTCGCCCTTGGTAATCCACTACCGAACCCGGTTGCCAGCCGTATGCCTTGCACAGGTATTCGCTGTACTCCACGCCGGTATAGCTGGCTTTGGGGAATACATTCAGTAAGGGCTGTTTGAACCAGCCCAATCCACACCCCATATCCAAGATGCGCTTCACCGGCAGTTCTTGCTGCGCCACGATGC
>JANMSB010000298.1:0-2134 GCA_031388915.1 Pseudomonadota bacterium
TCTACCTTGCTGGATCAAGCGCGTCGTTTGTTGGCAGTCGCCCACACCGGGCTGCATTACACCAAGGTTGAGTTTGAACGCGAGCGCTATCAAGAAATTGCGCAGATCGCCGCCGAGTTGATCGGCAACAGCGAGCACTACGGCGCGCAACAGATACTTGATGCGTGGCGCATGGAAGACGGTTACATCACGCCCAAGCTGGATGTGCGTGGTGCGCTCTTTCGTGAAAGTGGCCGTGGTCATGAAGTATTGCTAGTACGCGAACGCAGCGATGGCAAATGGACCGTGCCCGGTGGCTTTGCCGATGTGAATGAAGCGCCGTCGATGTCTATTCTTAAAGAAATCGAGCAGGAGTCCGGGTTCAGCGCACGGACGCTCAAGTTGGCGGCGGTTCATGATCGCAACAAGCACAACTATCCGCCGTTTATGTTTCACCTCTGGAAATTGCTGTTCGTCTGCGAAATCACCGGCGGCGCAGCGCGCTTGAGTAACGAAACCGACGGCGTGGAATTCTTTGCGTTGGACGCTTTACCGCCGTTGTCCACGGGGCGTATCACGGCGCCGCAGATTCAACTTTTACATCGGCATCATGTGAATGCCGATTTGCCTACTGAATTTGATTAGTGTGCACGCCAGCGATCAACGCGACGCTTATGCATCGCGTCAAATATGCGTGCTACGCGCTGCGGCGCTAGTGCAAGTAACAACGCCACTTCCGGTACCGGGAATTGCTGTTGCTGAATCATGCGCCAAACGGTTTGCGACGTTAACGACGGGGCTTTGTGTGCATGCGACATGGATAGGCTCCGGGCATTGCAAAGCGCAAATGCTTTGCGTGGTTTCGAGACTGCCAGAGCGTTAGAGCGAATACCCTGAGCTTGATTCCCAATTCATCGAATATTCCACGCGCTTCACGGTTTCTATGTGGCGGTGTGAAGCTGGTCACGCGCATGGTGTGAGGCGATTCCTACAACTCGCATCTCCGGGTTGGCAGGCGCAGCTACTGAACTTTCGTGACATTGGCCAGGTCGACAGTAATGACGTCGGGGATGGTCATGGACGTACCGTGACGATTCACCATTGCGCTGAATGCATTCGGCATCTCATCACTTGAACGCCCGTACGGGTGTTAAGGGAGTGTTTATGTCGTTGACTTATGCTGCTCAACCTACTGACGGCTCAGTGCGAAAATCTGCCGCGATAGTTGTGGTGGTGCTGGTGCATGTGGGGTTTCTGTACGCCTTCATTCAGGGTTTGAATGTTATCGACATCGTGCAGCCGTTGAAGGCAACGGTTGCGGTATTCATTCCAGACCAAACGCCGCCACCAGAGTCACCGCCGGTTCCAGAGCCAAAGCCGCTGGAAGTTCCTATCGACACCATGACGGCGGAAACGTCGCCACCGCTGCCGATGGAAATCGTGCCGGATATGTCAGTGCCAGTGAATACCGGTGAATCCGCCATCTCTATTGAAGCTCCTGCTGCCGATCCGGCGCCGCCAGCTCGTTCGTTCTCGATCATGCATCGTGTCGATCCGCCATATCCGGCCGCATCGCGACGGGCTGGAGAATCTGGAACGGTGTTATTGAGTGTGGTGGTTGGTCCCAACGGCGCGCCTACCGAAATCAATGTGGAACGTAGTAGCGGCTATGCGGCGTTGGATCAGGCAGCCGTAGCTGCGGTGCGTCGCTGGCGCTTTGCCGTCATCAGCGACAGCAGCTATTCGCGGCTGCGCTTGCCGATCACATTCAAGCTGGAAAATTAGCGTTAAGGCTTGTGCGTGCCCCCCCGCCGACGCATGGCGGGGAGTGTCTGGTTAGCGTGGTCGGGTCGTCGGACATCGAAGGTGAATGCCGATGGCCGTCGGCACTTGCCCGACTGGTATTCTGGTTGTTCCCGACGTATAACGCGTTACACACAATTCAAAATACGATGGGGGAATCATGCGAGCAGGCAAGAAGCTAAGTAATGTTGTGGCAATCGCGTTGTCGGGCGCTGCAGCGTTGGGATCCAGTGAAGTATCGGCAGCCGGGTTTGCCTTGCTGGAACAAAATACCTCCGGCTTGGGCAATGCCTATGCAGGTTCCGCGGCGGTCGCCGAAGATGCCAGCACAATTTTTTTCAACTCTGCAGGG
>JANMSB010000472.1:0-2823 GCA_031388915.1 Pseudomonadota bacterium
TCGTCGCCGAGCGGAAACAGATTATCGCGGATGGATTGAATCAACGCATCGTGGTTGCCGCCCGGAAAGTCGGTGCGGCCGATGGAGCCCTGAAACAACACATCGCCGACCACTGCCAGCTGCGCGCCGCGATGAAAGAACACCACGTGACCGGGCGTGTGCCCGGGGCAATGACGGACTTCCAAGGTTTCATTGCCCACCGTCACCACATCGCCCTGCTGCAGCCACCGATTCGGCACAAAGGCTTCGGCGTATTCGAAACCATAGTTCTTGCCCTGCGTAGGTAGAGCGTCGATCAAAAACTGGTCGCCGTGGTGCGGGCCTTCAATCGGAACCTGGGCGCGACGCGCCAGTTCGGCAGTCGCGCCGGCGTGGTCGATGTGTGCATGGGTGAGCAGAATTTTCTCAATCGTGAGTCCCTGCTGTTTGATCACTGCGTCGATGCGTTCCAAATCCCCGCCGGGATCAACGATGGCGGCACGATGTGTCTGATCGCACCACAGGATGGAGCAGTTCTGCTGAAATGGCGTCACGGGAACGATGGCGGCATGGAAGGACATAATTGAGTTAACTGAGTAAATTATAAGTGGCGTGAAGGTTGCGGGGAGTCGTGTCCGCTGTTCCATTGTGCGTTAACAAACCCTATTAGCAATGGCACTAATTTAAGCGAATTTCTCCTGTGGGTCAGGCTTCAGCCTGACAGCGATGTCTGAGACGTCCGATTAAGGTCGGACCCACAGCCAGAGCAAAACAGGTCAACGCGCTTAAGTAAGCGCCGTTATCCCTTCGAACCTGTTTAAAGTCTCGATCAAGGGATGCAGCGCAAGGCGAAACCTGCCAAAAAAACGCAGCGTACACGTAGTACGTGAGTATTTTTTGGCAGGTTTCAACGCCGCGATGCGCCCTTCAGCGAGACTTTGAACAGGTTCTAATAGCCATCTTGGTTGCTCATCCCGCGCGGGCCAACGCTCGCCGATGCATCTCGCAACTGCCAGATGGCCAAGATGCTGGCGGCTGAGACCAACGCCACGATGATGAAGGCTTCGGCGTACACCTGTACCCCGCTCGCCTCCGCGCCACCTAACGAGGTGCTGCGCCAGTCGACGAACACCGCGAGCAGCGCGATGCCCAGCACGCCGCCGAGCTGGCGCACATAGCCGAGCACCGCCGAGGCCTGGGATAACGCGGCATCGTGCAAACCGACCAGCGCTGCCTGGGTCAAGGGTGTGCTGGCGAAACCATGACCAACGCGGCTGCACATCAACACGACCACAAACGCCCCGTACGATAGCTGTGCGCTGAAGCCACCGAGCACCAGCCAGCCAACGGCGAAAGCCAGCGTACCGGCGACCATCACTTGGCGCGGCGAAAACACGCCCAGCAAGAAACCCGCAATGGGGAAACTCAGACCCAGCGCCAAGGTACCCGGCATCAATGCCGCACCGGCGCGGGTAGCGCTCAAACCCAACGCAACTTGAAAGTACACCGGCACCAAGTAGGCCGAACCATAGACACTGAAGCCCAGCACGAAACTAATCACAGCGCCCATGGTCACGCGTCGGCGCTGCAACACATCCAGACTGATCAACGGGTGCGCGATGCGCCTGGCATGCGCAACGAAGGCAACGCCTGATGCCAACAAGATTGCCAGTGAGCCCAGCAACCACGCGCGCGCTGCGCCCTGAGCCACGATGTTGCTCGCGACCCCCAGCCAGCTCAGTGTCAGCAGCGACAACAACACCATGCCAACGGTATCAAAGCTGTGGCGTTCGGCTTTATTGGACACGGGCAAGAAGCGTAACGCCGCCAGCCAAGCGACCAGGCAAAACGGCAACGGCATCAGCGACACACTACGCCATCCCCACCAGTCAACCATCAAGCCACCGATGGTGGGCGCGAGCGCTGGCGCCAGCGTCACCGACAAGCCCATGAAGCCCGCAGCGCGTCCCTGATGCTCTGGCTCGAACAAGCGCATGATGACAATACTGGTCATTGGCATGATGACGCCGGCACCGATACCCTGCACCGCGCGGATGAACACCAAAAAGCCAAAACTCGGACTGAGCGCGCCGAGGATGCTGGTCACGGTCAGCAACCCCACGGCCCAGAAGAAGCAGCGTCGCATGCCAAAACGCTCAATCAACCAGGGCGTGGGCAACATGGCGATGGTGTTCGTGACCATGAAGCTAGTCATCACCAACTGGCCTTGGCTATGTCCGGCGTGGAACGTCTCCAGCAAGGACGGAATGGCGACGACGAAGCTGCTGCTGGGCAGGATGCCCGCCACCAGCCCGACCGAAACCGCGGCCAGTACCAGCCAGCGATAGCGTTCACCATAGCGGGCAAGCAACGCCTCGCGATCCTGACAGTGGCGAGCGCTATTCATGCGAAATTGACGGCTAAGTACATTGGGTTGCGCAGACGAATTGGCGAATAATTAGGTGGATAACAATATCCGATTTGACGACCCAGTTGGGCGCGTTGCCCCGGTATCGGCGCTGCGATGTAACCTGCGGTGTAGCTAGGAATCGATGCATCGGTTAGGGTCTGTTAACACTCACGGCAGCGCTGCGCTGGAGTCCCAAAAGGCGTCAGGCTCCGAGAGTGAGCTGAGCGCCTTTTCCACGGTGACCCAGGTTCCCGCACAGGTCCGAGGCATTCTTTATGAGCAAAGACCTAGAAACCACTTCCGCCGAACTGCTCGTAAAGAGCAAGAAAACCAAAATTCAAGTCATCGCCCGTGCGGCCTCGTTATTACGCGCACTGGAACATGAACCCAATGGCTTGAGTTTGGGGGCTCTGGCGCAACGTCTGAAATTGCCA
>JANMSB010000300.1:0-19531 GCA_031388915.1 Pseudomonadota bacterium
CGCTGGCCGGCAGCAATTATTGACCCCGTCGGGGCGGACCTATGTGTCCGCCCGATCTGCCACACAGGACGGGCGGACACATAGGTCCGCCCCTACGCATCATCATCCTTGTGACGAAGCTCATCGTTCTTCACCGCTTCATTGATCGCCGTGGTCAGGTGCGTGCCGTATTCGATGAGTGCATCGGCGACAAAGGTTAATTGCGGTGCGTGCCGCAACGACAAGGCGCGACCCAGCGGACCACGCAATAGCTTGGCGCCTTCATCCATGATTTCCTGCGTCTGCGCTGGATTCTTGTTGCCAGTGAGAATGGAGTAGAACACCTTCGCGTGAGACAAGTCCTGACTAACCTGCACATCCACAATGGTGACTGAACCTAAGCGTGGATCGCGCAACTCGCGACGAATCAGTTCGCTCAACACCCGTTGAATTTGCTCGGCAACGCGCCGGCTGCGTGAAAAAGCTTTGGCCATGGCAAACCTCTATGCAAGGGCGGCTCACGAGCCGCCCCTACTTCCGGCATGTAGGGGCGGTTCGTGAACCGCCCTCCACTCATCACATCGTGCGCGCTACTTCAACGCGCGAATAACATTCGATCTGATCGCCGACCTGCACATCGTTGTAGTTCTTCACGCCGATACCGCATTCGGTGCCGGACTTAACTTCGTTGACGTCATCCTTGAAGCGACGCAGCGATTCCAGACCGCCTTCGAAGATCACTACATTGTCGCGCAGTACGCGAATCGGGTTGTTACGCCGCACGAAACCTTCCGTCACGATGCAACCGGCCACGGTGCCGAACTTGCTGGACCGGAATACATCGCGCACTTCCGCCAAGCCCACAATGGTTTCCTTGACTTCGGGCGCCAACAGACCGGAGGCCAGCACCTTCACATCGTCGATGGCTTCATAAATGATGCTGTAGTAACGCACATCGACGTTGCCGTCCTTGATGGCGTTGCGTGCGGCACTATCGGCACGCACGTTAAAGCCAATCACGCGGGCATTAGCGGCCGCCGCCATACTCACGTCAGATTCCGTGATACCGCCAACACCACTGCTGAGTACTTTCACCGTTACTTCCGGTGTGGACAGCTGCGTCAATGAATCGCGCAATGCCTCGGCACTACCCTGCACATCGGCCTTGATGATGATCGACACCACCGCCGCCTTGCCATCGCCAGCCTGCGAGAAGATGTCTTCCAACTTGTTGGCGCCAGCCGCCTTGGCCAGTTTGGTATCGCGATACTTGCCCTGACGATACAAGGCGATTTCACGCACCTTGCGTTCGCTTTCCAGTACCAGCATGTCATCGCCGGCATGCGGCGAACCGGACAGCCCCAGTACCACCACCGGCAACGACGGACCGGCCGACTGCACCTGCTTGCCGGTTTCGTCGAACAGCGCGCGTACGCGGCCAAATTCCTGACCGGCAATGATCGGATCGCCCGGCTTCAAGGTACCGCGCTTGACCAACACAGTGGCCACTGCACCACGACCTTTTTCAATCGACGATTCGATAACCACACCGGCTGCCATGCCATCGATGGGCGCCTTGAGTTCCAGCACTTCGGATTGCAACAGAATGGTGTCGAGTAATTGATCGATACCGGTACCGGCGCGCGCCGACACGTTCACAAACATGGTGTCGCCACCCCACTCTTCGGGAATCACGCCATGCTTAACCAATTCGTTCTTGATGCGATCCGCATCGGCCTCGGGCTTGTCGACCTTGGTGATCGCGACAACAATCGGCACTTCGGCCGCACGCGCATGGTTAATGGCTTCGATGGTTTGTGGCATCACACCGTCATCGGCAGCCACCACCAAAATCACGATATCGGTAACCTGTGCACCGCGCGCGCGCATAGCAGAGAACGCCGCGTGACCCGGTGTATCCAGGAAAGTCACCACGCCCTTGTCAGTCTCAACATGATAAGCGCCGATATGTTGGGTAATGCCGCCCGCTTCGCCGGCCACCACCTTGGTGCGACGAATGTAGTCGAGCAACGAGGTTTTGCCGTGGTCGACGTGACCCATGACGGTGACCACCGGCGGACGCGACACCAGTTCATGCTGACCTTCGCTGCTGTGCAACTCGTCATCCAGCGCGCTTTCTTTTTGCAGCACGGCGGTATGACCCAATTCTTCAACGACCAGGGCCGCAGTGTCCTGATCGATGGGCTGGTTGATGGTGGCCATCACGCCCATGTTCATCATCACCTTAATGACTTCAGTCGCTTTGACTGCCATGCGCTGCGCCAACTCGGAGACCGTGATGGTTTCCGGCACCTGCACATCGTGCTTAACCGGCGCCACCGGTTTCTCGAACCCATGCTGCGTGCTGACACTGACCTGCGCCGGCTTGCGCGAACGGCTCTGCATCTGCTGTTGCTGTTGCTTCTTTTTCTTGAAGCGTGCGCTGGCATCGGTAGAAATATGCAACTCGGAACGACCCGGCGCATCGCCACGTGATGAAGGCGCATCGGTACGGCCTGCAGCGCGTTGCTGCTGCTCGCGCTCACGAGCGGCGCGCGCATCACGCGCATCGCGTGCCTGCTGCTCTTGCTGTTTACGTGCGGTTTCAGCCTGGTCGCGCTCTTCGGCCATGCGACGGTTTTCGGTTTCCGCTTGCTGACGCACTTCCTCCAGCACGCGGCGCTGCATTTCCACTTCCTGACGCTCGCGCTCCAGGCGTTCGGTTTCGCGACGCGTTGCTGCGGCGCGTTCCTTCTCTTCAGGCGTTTGTTCAACTTCGACAACCGGTTCCGGCTCGTGCGGCGGCGGCTGGAGTGATTCGCGCTTGTGATCCAGCTCATCGTTCTGGACGCGTGCTTTTTCTTCCAGCACGCTGCGGTTCAGATAGGTTTTTTTGCTGCGTACTTCAACGTTGACAGTGCGCGCACGGCCCTGGGCAGTGGCGACTTTGATTTCGCCCTGCGACTTGCGCTTCAACGTGATCTTGCTGGGTGCAGCGGCATTGTCGTCGCGGCCATGCGAGCGACGCAGGAAGGTCAGCAACTCCATCTTGGCTTCGTCGCTGATCATGTCATTGGCGCCGGACACCTTGATGCCGGCCTCGTCGAGCTGCGTCAACAGCCGATCGACGGGTACTTTCAGTACCTCTGCAAATTGGCTCACCGTTACATCAGCCATACAATCCTCCGCGCCGCCAGCCGTCCACTCATCGCACCCATGACCTTAAGTTGGGCCATCCCATAGTCGGTCATCAATCAAGCCTTCTGGTCGGCAGATTCAAACCAATGCTTGCGCGCCGACATAATCAATTCACCGGCACGCTGCTCATCCATATCGTCGATCACCATCAATTCATCGATGGCTTGTTCGGCCAGTTCATCGCGCGTGTGTATGCCGATGCGGCTGAGTTGACCTGCCAACTCCTGGGTCATGCCCTCCACCAAGAACAAGTCTTCGGACGACTCTTGTACTTCTTCGGTGGCAATCGCCTGAGTCAGCAACACATCGCGGGCGCGATTGCGTAATTCTTTGATGATGCCTTCGTCGAAGTCTTCGATGGCGGCCAGCTCGGAAGCCGGCACATAGGCCACTTCTTCCACTGTCGAGAAGCCTTCCTGCACCAGGATCGCCGCGACTTCTTCGTCCACATCCAACTGCTTCATGAACATCTCGACCAATCCGCGCGACTCGGACTCACTCTTCTTCTCGGCTGCTTCGCTAGTCATGATGTTGAGATTCCAGCCAGTTAATTCACTGGCCAGACGAATATTCTGACCGCCGCGACCGATGGCCTGCGACAGCTTTTCTTCCGTTACCGCCACGTCCATCGAGTGCGAGTCTTCGTCGACCACAATCGACACCACTTCGGCGGGCGCCATGGCGTTGATGACGAACTGCGCCGCGTTGTCGTCGAAGGGAATGATGTCGACGCGCTCGCCGCCAATTTCATTCGACACGGCTTGCACACGCGCACCGCGCATGCCGACGCACGCGCCTACTGGATCAATGCGTTGGTCGTTGCTCTTCACCGCGATCTTGGCGCGAATACCGGGATCGCGCGCTGCGCCGATGATTTCGATCAAGCCCTGGCCGACTTCCGGCACCTCCAGCTTGAACAATTCGATCAGGAATTCCGGCGCAGTGCGGCTGAGCATCAACTGCGGACCGCGCTGTTCGTTGCGCACTTCCTTTAAGTAAGCCTTGATGCGGTCTTGCGCACGCACCGGCTCGCGCGGAATCATGTGTTCGCGCGGGATGAAGCCTTCAGCGTTACCGCCTAGATCGACCGTGATACCGCTGCGGTCCACCCGCTTGACCAGACCCGACACCATGGTGCCCATGCGGTCTTCGAACTGTTCGATGACATGCGCACGTTCGGCTTCGCGCACTTTTTGCACGATCACCTGCTTGGCGGTTTGCGCGGCAATACGACCGAACGCCACCGACTCCAACGGCTCTTCTACATAGCCACCGGGCTGGGCGCTCTTGTCGAGGTCCACGGCATCGTCCATGCGCAATTCGCGGTCGGGAAATTCCAACTCGTTGGAATCGTCGGCAAATACTTTCCAGCGGCGGAAGGTGTCGTAATTACCGGTTTTACGATTGATGGCAATGCGCACGTCGAAGCCTTCGCCGTAACGCTTGCGCGTGGCGGAGGCCAAGGCTGCTTCAAGAGCCTCGAATATGATTTCCTTGTCGACGCTCTTCTCGTTAGAGACAGCGTCCACCACCATCAGGATCTCTTTGTTCATCGTCATCACTACACTCCCACCTGAGAGTTAATGTTCCAGAAACACCCAGTCGCTTCGTCATCCCCGAGGACGCATCGCCATCCCCATTGGGGGACGAGGGAAGGCGCCGCGTCATCCCCGACGAGGGACTACCAATTCACTCCAGCGCATTTGCGCGTCAGGCATCGAACTCCGGCGCCAAATGCGCCTTGCTGATGCCGCTTAACGCCAACTGCACCGGCTGTCCGTCCTGCTCAAGCGTCACTTCGGCGTCATTCACCGCCAGCAACTTACCGAGAAAACGGCGCCGACCATTCACCGGCAGCACCATTTCCACGTTGGCGCGCTCACCCACACAACGCGCGAAATGCGTCGCGGTACGCAACACCCGATCCATACCGGGCGAAGAGACTTCCAAGGTGAATTCCACCGGAATCGGATCGGCCTCGTCCAACACGGCGCTGACGGCTCGGCTCACCTTCTCGCAAGCCTCCAGGTCAATGCCTTGTTCGGCATCAATGTACAGGCGCAGAAAGCCATTGCCCTTGCGTGCCGCGTATTCCAGCTCCCACAGCTCAAAGCCCAGATTGCGGACTACTGGTTCCAGCAGCTCGATCAACTTATCTCGCATGCTGCCCTCCCCGTTCTCACACAACCGGCTAACAACCCGGGCGAAACTCCACCCAAAACACTCGGCGCCGCCTGACGATGGGTAGGTCACAAATAAAAAATGGGCCATCGGCCCATTCATCAGCGCTCACTCCTTGCCGGCCTCACGCCTGTCACCGCAACTCGGCGATTCCCAATTAACTAACGAATGGCGCCACACTCAAACCAAACTCACCGCCGCTCCCTCGCCAGGAGCATAAATCGTTTGGTCCAGAAACCAAAAAGCCCCTCGAGGGGCCTAATCCTTGCTGAACAAGGGCCTGACCGAATCAGGACCTGACCCAAGTCAGGATTGGTAGCGGGGGTAGGATTTGAACCTACGACCTTCGGGTTATGAGCCCGACGAGCTGCCAGACTGCTCCACCCCGCAACAGAGGTCGCGCATTCTAATGATGCGCTGTGGTGTTTACAAGACATTTACGTGGTGCAACAGAAGTATTCGATTGGCAGGCGTTTTCCCGACAAATCAGTGTGATCGACAAGCCATTGAGGTGGTCATTGGGGCGGCCATTGTGCCGCCTCGTGCTCGCGCCAAACATGGCTCCCACGTCACTGCCGATGTCAGGATTGAAATCCCGACCTACAACGCATCGGCATCGTGCGCGCCTTAAAAGGCGACGCCCAGTTGCACGCCCCAGGTCGCAGGCGCGCTCCAAATGTTGCCAATACCAACGGTGTTAAACGCCACTTGGGTACGGTAGCGCTCGTCAGTGACGTTGTCGCCGTAGACCGCAATGGTGTAGTGCTCCGAGGCATCAAGCCATTGCGCGCGTAAGCCGAGCAACGTATAGCCGTCCTGCACGAATTGTTGCGACGGATCGAAATAAAATTTTGACGTGTAGTAAAGATTGCCCGACAGCGTCAGTTCACCACCGCCGAGCGGCAGGTCGTAACTTGCACCGAGATTGGCGGTGAAGTCTGGCGACCGCTGCATGCGATAGCCGCTGGCATCCGTCGTCACCTGCGTCAGGCTACCTGGTCCGAACGCGCCGCAAGCAGCGGGATTGCAGTAAGTATAGTAAGGCGCGTCCTTGAACGATTTATAGCGTGCATGGCTGTAAGCGGCGCCGGCGTTGATATCGAATGCATCGGTTAGCTGGTAGCGCAACGATCCTTCCAGGCCCCAGATTTCCGACTCAGCTGCGTTCTTGATCTGGGCCGCAGCGTTCTGGAAACTCGAGACCTGCAGGTTCTTGTAATTGTAGTAGTAGCTGGCCAGATCGGCCGACAAGCGGCGGTCGTCATATTTGTAGCCGACTTCAAACGCATCGATGTTCTCGGGCTCGACCGGGACCAGCGAGGGCAGACCGAGGTCCAAGACGCCCGCCTTGTAGCCGCGCGTATACGAGCCATAGATACTCGATTGCTCGTTCGGTTTGTAACGCAGCACAACACGCGGTGTGACACGATGATTATTCAAGTCGTCGACAGAGATTTTGGTTCCAATGGGGACAAGCGGAATCCCAAATGGATTTAAGAGAGGAACCACGTTGCCATTGGCGCCTATATAGGAAGGTTGAGCGAAGGTGGTAAGGAAATAGCCCGATAGCCTGTCGTAAGTGTAACGGGCGCCTGCGGTTACAAACAGTTTCGGTGTCAACTCATAGGTCATGTCCGCAAAGCCTGCATAAGACTTGGTCGTTGCGCTCGACCCGCCGAACGGCACAAATGGAGTGCTGCCGAAGGATGCTTGGACATCCTCCCAGGTGTCGGTGTTCTGAAAGTAATTGAGTCCAGCAATCCATTGCAGGCGCGATCCTGACTTCGAATTGAGCAAAAACTCCTGCGAAACAGTTTCATTGTCGATCCCGATCCTGATATGGAAAAGCGTCGCTGCAGTAGCATCGAGATCCTCCAAGTTGACAGCCGTGTCCTTGCGGTACTGGGTGTAGGACGTCAGATCCGCGAAGCCCATATCCGCCTTGATCGTGGCCTGCACGGTGTCGGATTGGTTGGTGAAACTGTTGTGAAACGTCGTTGACTGTGCCACCTGATCGGGATCGGTGGCATAGAAGGTCGGTGGCAGATAGAAATACACCAGGGCCCGCCCGGTGCTGTCGTTCGTGCCATAGGCGCTGGTCGGCAATCTACTGAAGAAGCCAGCCTGCCCAGTTTCATCCACATAGGCGTTGGTCAGCAGAGCAGTTGGATCGTCTGCCTCCGAGTGCGCATAGCGTAAGAGCGCGGACACCGAGTCGGACACTTCGGCCTTGAGTCCGGTCCTGACCGACCAGTTCTCATATTTTCCATCTTTGTCATCGCCGGTAATCACATTCTCGACGAAGCCATCGCCACGGCTGTAGATGCCTTCAACATCCATCGCGATCTTGTCGATTAGGCCGAACGTTGCGTATCCCTGCACCTTCTTAGCATTGAAACTACCGTAGCTGGCTTTGAACTCGGCGCTCGGTGTGGTGCTGGGATCCGCTGTCGTGACCAAGATGGCGCCGCCGGTGGTATTGCGCCCGAACAACGTTCCCTGGGGTCCTTTCAGAACCTGGATGCTCTGCGCCTTCATGAGCTGGAAGTTAGCGACTTCGGGGTTGGAGGCAAAAAAACCGTCGACATAGATACCGACATTGGGTCCGCCGCCCGAGGTAGTCACGGCTGTGCCCACGCCGCGAATGGTCGGCTGGTAGAAGGTACCCTGGGCATCGAAGCGCAACGCCGGGGTCAACTTGGCAATATCGCCGAGTTCTTCCGCGCCGCTCTGTTCGAGAACAGCCCCGCTTAGCAAGGTGATGGAAATCGGCACATCCACCGATTTTTCCGAGCGCCGCTGTGCAGTGACGATGACCTCTTCCAGTTCGCCGCTTGCCGCCGGTTCCTGGGCATATGCCGTCGTTGCATAGGGAGCGGACGAAAGCGTCAGCAAAAATGCAGCGCCTGCGACACGCAGCGCACTTGGCTCGGCAACCACTCGAAAATGTTCACGATCGGAAAGATCCGCTGTTGTTGTCATCTTAAGTCCCCTTACAAATTAGTCCGGCTCTAACAGGTATATTGTTGCTGTTATTGGCATACCGCAATTAGGGAAACTCTGCTTAACCTACTGCGCTCCGGTCGCGTGCAACCTGCCTTCGCTGGCAACGGTTAAGCAGAGTTTCCTTAGCGAGTGGTGTGCTGCCTATGCCGTTCGCTTCTGCCGTTAAGCACTCAACACCCGGTAAACCGCCGCCAAGAGCACGTCTCGCTCAAACGGTTTCATCAGGGTCTCTTGCACACCCAACGCCAGCAGTTGCTCACGATCCGTCACTGCATCCAAACCGCTGGCGGCAATCACCTTGATGTCGGGCGACATAGCTTTCAGCGCGCGGGTAAGCGCGATGCCATCCATCACCGGCATCTTAAGGTCGGTCAACACCAAGTGAATCTCGTGTCGATGCTGCTTGAATAGCTCCAGCCCTTCCTGGCCACTACTGGCCGTGTAAACACGATAGCCGTGCGCAACCAACACGCGGGAAATCAATTCACGCAATGGCGCTTCGTCGTCCACCACCAAAATCGTCTCGCCGTTCGCCCGAGGCACCGCAGCCACAACCCCCGCTGCGGCTGCATCAACGCCGGCACTAGTCGGCAGATACACTCTAAACGTACTACCCCGGTCCAGTTCCGTATACATACGCACAAAGCCACCATGCTGCTTCACGATGCCCAGCACGGTCGATAAACCCAGCCCGCTGCCTTTGCCAACGCCCTTGGTGGTAAAGAAGGGGTCGAAGATACGTTCGGCGATCTGCGGCAATATACCTTGGCCAGTGTCCGATATAGTCAGCACGACATACGGGCCTACTTTGGCCAACGGATCGAGATGCAGGTCCGGTTCGCTCAAGGTCGCATTGCGCGCATTCAAACTCAGTGTACCGCCGTCCGGCATCGCATCACGGGCGTTGACGCATAGATTCATCAGCACCTGATGCAACTGCGTTGCATCCGCAGACACCGTCCAGAGATCGCCGGGCGCATCTACCAAAATAGTGATATTGCGCGGAAATGTCTCGCGCATGAGCTGTTCCATTTCTTTAAACAATACACCCGGCTGCACCGCAGTGCGCGAACCCTCCACGCCACGACTGAACATCAGCAACTGACGGACAATGCCGGCACCGCGTTGTGCGCTGCTCTTGATCATGCCTAATACTTTACGGTCTTCCTCTGCATGCAGGCTATCAACCAACAACTCGCTGGCCATGACGATCGGCATGAGGATATTGTTGAGATCGTGAGCAACGCCGCTGGCCAGCGTTCCCACCGCCTCCACACGTTGCGCGTGTAGATATTGTTTCTCCATCTGCTTGCGCTCGGTGATGTCGAATAGGATTCCCTGTGAGCCGATCACCTTTCCCGCTGGATCGAACACCGGCATTCGGATCGAGTGCATACACAGCTTCCGGCCGTCCACGCCGACGCGTTCCAACTCCTGTTCGACGACTTTCCCGGTGCGCATGATCAGCGCGTGGATCTCGTCGCTTTCCTGCACTCTCTTATTCATCTGCGCAGTGTCGATAGAAGCATTGGCCTGGCGGCTGAAGACTTCGGCAGGAGTGCGACCGATATATCCCTCGGCCTGCCAGCCTGTCATCCGACAAAACTCAGGATTGACCATCACGTAACGATTGTCGGCATCCTTGCGGTATGCGGCATTGGGAAGTTGCTCGACGAAGGAATGATAAATTGCCTGTGAACGACGTAGATCGTCCTCGGCTTTCCTGCGCTCGGTCAGGTCGTTTATCAGGCCGACAAAGCCCGTCACTTGGCCGTGCTCATCGTGCAGCGCGGTTATCGACAGCAGCGCCACCATGCGCGTCCCATCCTTACGGGTGAAGGTCCACTCGCTTTCATCGGGCAAATTATGGCGCGCGCGCAGGCTGAATACATCGAAGGCGCTGGTGACGGGCGTACCGAACTCAACCGACAACTGGCGTGCCCGTCGCTCCAGGTCGATGGGATCGTGATTTGTTTGGGGCAAAAATTTTCCGATCACGTCATTGGCCGAATATCCCAACAGCCGCTCGATGGCTGGATTGACGCTGGTTATCATGCCTTCCGCTGTGGTCGAAAAGATGCCATAGGAAATGTTGTCCAACAACGTGCGTTGAAACTTGGTGATCTGCCGTAAATCCCGCTCGCGCGCCTGAACAGCGGACATCGTTGCGCCCAAGCTGCGCGCCAGTCGGGCTACTTCATCGGTCGCTTTGGTGGGCGCATGCAAACTGTAGTCGCCCTGTGTGCGGGCCAATTCGGCAGCATCCGCTAAGGCCGCGATGGGACGGATGAGTGTGCGTTGCAGAACCACCAACTGACCAAAGGTGATCACCAACAACACCAGCGTGAACACACCGAACAACCAGAATGCTTGCCGAGTTTGCTGGCCGAGCTGTGCCTTGCTCACGCTAAGTCGCAAGTATCCGCCATGCTCTAGATTCGTTGTCAGCACGGCGGCTTGGTTACTTACCTGTATGCCATTGCCTAGCGTCTCTAGCGTCTTGGGCGGAGCCTCAGGCAGGCGGCCGTAGCTCGCCAGCGTTCGTCCGTCCTGCAGAACAATGGCAGCTTCCATAATTTGCGGATTGGCCTGCAGCGTATTGAGTATTTCCTGCGCACGCGCCGAATCTTCGAATGCCACCGCCCCGTCCGCGCCTACCGACACCAGTTTCGCGTACGGCTCCAGCAGTTGATAAGCTCGATTCTCCAACGTGAGCTTTTCAACAATCGTCAAGGCCGCACCCGCCACGGTAAAGGCAAGCAGCGCTGCGCCCCATAAGACGATGGCGAGTTGGTTGCGGATGCTGACCCGACGAAACATCGTTACCTCATTTTGCGAATCGCGCCGTTCTCCAGCACCTCGGAGGACACCTCCAACATGTTGGTCTGGATGTTAAGCGCTACGGCGCGCGCTTGATCGAGATTGACACTCATGCGCACGCGCTCGTCGAGCTGGAGTCGAATAATAGCCCCCGCTTGTAACATATCGGGCTCATCGCCTATCGTCAGTACCGGCTTATCCTTTAGCGCCGCCAACGTGATGCGACGCCGCTCGGGATCTTTAAACGCGACGTAAATGATCTGGCACAACGGCAGTTTGTGCAGTGAATCGGCGCTATAGACTTCGAAACTGCGCCCTTGCTCGGTACGCCCCCTCAGCATGTTTGCCGCCACCGCACTGAATGGCGCATCGCCCAACACGCCGATGCGCCACGGCGATCTGTCGTTGTCGAAGGCGTTAGGCGGCCAAGTGACATAGTGAGCGAAATTGCGCAAAAAAGCGGCCTTCACCCGATGAGGGTTTTCCACGGTTAACTCTGCGCCGACGCCCACGCGCCACGGCAATAGCAGCAACACGAGCAGCACAAGCCAACTGCGCGCGCCGCTGCCGAGGCTCACTGTGCACGCCGAGAATATTGTTTTTGTAGTGGGCATGCAGCGTTCGGATGCGGGCCGTTCAACGGTTGACCGCGAACGACAACAGCCATTCGCGCGGACGGGCACGCGTGCTTTGCGAGGGTCGATAGTGTTCATCGGCCAGATTTTTTCCCATCAACTCCAGCTTCGCGCGCGCACTATTCCACGCCCACGAGTAACCGATCATCGCGTTGAGCAGCGTATAGGTCTGGCGAGAGGACGCAGGACTGTCAGGCAGGATGGTCTGGTCGTACACAAAGTTAATGCCGCCACCAAGATAAGCGCCCTTAAGCGCAGCTTGCGTAAAGTCGTAGCGTGTCCACACATTAGCCATGTGCGGCGCGCTCATTTGGAGTCTGGCGTTGTGCAACAAACTCACGTTCTTGTAGTTCTGTTGCCCGGCAGCATCGAGCGTAGCCGGGTTCTGGGAAAGGATGGCGGCGTCGTTGCCGCTGAGTTCGACGATGCGCGCATGCAGATAGCTGTAAGACAGATACAGTTGCCATTGCTCGCTGGCCGCGATGGTGGCGTCCAGTTCAACACCGCGTGAGCGCTGCTCACCGCTTTGCACGGTGTAGATAGTCACCGAGCCGGCGGTGTTGGTGAGGGCCAGGTCGTTAACGATTCTGTTATTGCGCAAATCAAAGAGAGTAACAGTGCCGGAGACACGGCCATCCAACAGATCCGCCTTCATGCCCAGGTCATAGCCCTTGCCCTGGGTGGGTTCGGCGGGTGCGCTCGAACCGTCGGGTAGTAAAAGAATCTGCGCACCCGGAACAAACGACTCGGCGTATGACGCAAAGGCCGACAGGCCCGGAGCAAACTTGTACAGCACGCCGAACTGCGGCGTGTTTTTGCGCGCGGTAATGCGGGTGGCGCCAGTGGGAGGGCTCAAAAAATGATCGGTGAGTAGGCTGTTGGTCGAGGTCACGCGCCAACCGGCCAGCAACAGCAGTCGGTCATCCAGCACACCGACAGTGGCGCCGGCGTAAATTGATCGGTCGGTGTACGCCGAACTGAGGTCGGCCGGGCTCGCGGTGAGCGTGGCCAGCGGAATGGTGACTTCGCGGTTCCAGGTAGCAGGATCGCGCAAGTCCCATAGCGGCAGCGGCGAGGCGATGGGATTGCTGCCCAGCGCCGGGTCGTTCGGCGCCTGCGCGGCCCATCTATCGAAACGGCGCTTAACCTGCTGCGCGCCGATCAGCAGACGCAGACTGGCGCCATCGAAGCTGTATCTACCCACCGCGTCAAGCGAGTAGGTGTCGCCGTGATTGGTATAGATCTGGCGCCTGAAGCGACGGCCCTGCAAAAACGTCTCGTTGTTGGACATACCGAAGTTGCCGGAAAACAACGCGTCGATGTTGTAATACTGATGCGAGTAACCGGCGCGCAGGTTCCAATGCTCATCAACCTCAACATCGAACCACGCGCTGATGCCGTCGGCGTCGCTACGCCGAAAGTCGGCGTAAGCCATGCTGTTCCAGTTGTCCGGCAAACCGGGCACCTCGACGCCTTGCAGATTGGGATCGGATGCGGTCGGCACCACACCGCTCTGGCGACCATAGGTTGGCTTTTGCATGAGCTGCGGCGTTTCGACCTTGCGGTAGTTCTCGTACTTGAGCGCAACACTAATGCGCGCACTAGGCTGCCACAGGAGCGACGGCGCGAAGTTGTAGGCATGAGCGTCGTAAGGATCCCAGTAGTGCAGGTCCTGGTCATACGCGCCGATCACACGGAAAAACAACGTATTCGATACCGGCCCAGTCACGTCAGCCTCGAGACGATATTGCCCATAGGAACCGTAGGTGGCATCGGCGCTGGTGGCGAACCGCGACTGCGGGCTCTTAGTAATCATGTTGACGATGCCGCCCGGAGCGACCTGCCCATACAGGAACGACGCTGGACCTTTGACGACTTCCACGCGCGCTAGGTTAGAAAAATCGAAGATCGAAGGACCCTGGAAACCATCACGCAGGATCTGGATATTTCCCGGGGTCGCGCTCACCGCGAAGCCACGGATGGCAAGGTTGGCGTTGCCTTCGTTGAAGTCGTTGCTGCGATAGGTGACGCCCGGCGAGTAGCGCGCGATGTCGTAGATGTTTACCGGCTTGTTATCCGTGATGAAGGACTCGGTGAACGCCTGGATAGCGAACGGCAGATCGCGGATCGGCGTGTCGAAGCGCGAGCCCGATACCGAGTTGGAAGCGCGGTAACCGCGATCAAGATCAGTGGCGACCTCGAACGGCGAAATGCGCACATTCATCAGTTCGTGCAGATTCATGTCGGCAACATCTTTCGACGTCTCGGCTGACACGCCAGCCATGCTGGCCGCATACGCCAGCACACCCAACAGCGGCGTAATTATCCATACAGTAGGCCGGACGCTTATGGTTCGACTCACTGTGGCGCCATTTCGCCGCGGTTTCACTGCGCGTCCCCCACAACTGAAGCAGGCCGTTGTAGATCTTTTTTATAAAACTTACCGACGCCTACTTGGATACTAACTACTAACGGCGCATCGCAGAGTTGCACGTAGCCGATGATGTTGGAATCAAGCGCAGCGATGTCGGCAACAGTGCCACCGATACGAAAGAAGTGCAGGGTGTCGATCAGCAGCCGGAAACTCAGCCGCACCACATGACCAACAACCGCCAGCGCGACAGGCAGATCAGGCAGTGATCCCGTCCCGATTTCGATGGTGGTTTTAATGCCACGCGCGTCGGCATTCGGTTGCACGCCAAAGCCCTCCCACAGCGAGATGCTTACGTCGCGATCACGCATCGCAGCGACCGTGTCGCGACGCAGGTTCATCCTTGAGTGACCAATCTGGATAGCTATGCGGATTGTAGTATCGTTTTGCCGTCAGGCCGATGCCGATGAAGCGGCAACCGAGATCGGCGGCGAGAACAACGAACCGGACCGGCGGCATGCAAAACACGCATAGCCGCTCGACCCCTACCCTGTTCATCTCACGCCCTCTCCCATCAACTTTGCGTAGACGCGATTCGGAAACAGCATATAGCCGCGCGTGCGCATCCTGCGCTAGAGCGACTGCATCGTATTGGTCTTGATCTTCCAGCCGCCACCGATCTTCACAAGCTGGGTAGTCACGTTCACCATCTGCTCAATCTTCGGACCTTTCCCTTCCAGGCAGGTCGCCGCCATCACGTAGTAGCGGGCAACCGCCGCATCCTTCGTATCGCCGTACGAGACCGTGAAGCTGCCGACGTGATGGCGAAACTTGCCGCCATAGAATGCCAGGGTAAGGCGCGGGATCCGCTTCAGCCCGTCGCGGCCGCGAAAGGACTCGGCCGGACCGACTTCCTCGGGCATGCCGATGAAAGCACCATCTTCGGTGAACAGGTCCGCGTAACCTTCCTCGTCGCCGGAATCGACCATGTGCTGGTACGCGCCCATCATGTTGGTGATCGCGCAATAGTCTTCCAAGGAAACTGGTTTAAAAGACATGGTTCCACCCTTTCACGACATTCTTGTTGAAATTAAATCTTGCCGTCCCGCAGCCAACCGCCTCAATGCTACCAGAGCGGCGAAGGCTCGGTCATGACGCGACGGCTCTGGATCTGCATGGCCCCGCCCGCTTGGTCATAGACATGGGCGCGCTTCAAGAACCAGTGCGCGTCGCATTCCGACTGGAAGCCGATGCCGCCATGAATCTGAATCCCGGCCCGACCGTTCTCATGCGCTGCCTTGGCCGCAACCAACTTGGCCGAAGCAACATGCAGCGGCGCATCGGCTGCGCCCTGCTGAACCTTCAGGCAGGCAAGGCTGGTCTGATACCAGCTCAGCCGGAAACGCAGACCCATGTCAGCGCAGCGGTGCTTCACGGCCTGGAAGGTGCCGATCCGTTTGCCGAACTGCTCGCGCACCTTGGCATATTCGACAGCCAGATCGCAGGCGTGGCCCGCCAGCCCGACCAACCGGGCGGATAGCAGGACCTGCGCACGCAACGCCAGCGGCTGCTCCTTCGCACTGACCCAGCAACGCGGCTGGCCCAGCGCGAGATTGCCGGAATGCATGGCCAACGAATCATCCAGGCATTCCTGGACAACCGCCCCGGCAAACGCGCCGGCATCGAACAGGCCCATGCCTTCATCATTCCAGAACAGCAGCAACTCGCTACCGTTCCAGTCCAGGGCATAGGCCGGGCATGGATCGGCCGGCACTTCAGGCGCAACCGCCATGGCAAGGGCTGCCGACGCCGTGCCAGCGATCAGCTCGCTCGCCAGTTGAGCATCGCCCGCGTGGGTCGCCACATGCGCGGCCAGCACCGTTGCGAGCAGCGAAGGCGACACGAGATAGCGCCCGTACTCGCGCTGGATCAGCATTTCCTCGACTAAACCGAGGCCGGAACCGCCGACCGATTCCGGCAGGCCGATACCGATCCAGCCCAATTGCACCATGTCCGAACGCACCTTCGATTGGTCGACAGGTGCGCCGTTCGGACGCAGTCGCTCGATCGGCAGTTCGCCGGACAGGAAGTCGCGAACCGAATCCGCGATCATCGTCTCATCATCGTTGAGATGAAGATTCCACATGTTCTATGTCTCCAATTGGCCTAGCGAGGCAGGCCGAGCAGGCGCTCGCCGATGATGTTGCGCTGGATTTCCGAGGTGCCGCCGGCAATGGTGGCGGACAGCGACTTGAAGTAGAGCCCGGTCCATTCCGTCGCGGTCGAACGCGACAGGCCGCGCGCTCCCAATATGTCGACAGCCAACCGATACACTTCCTGTTCCAGCTCGGTGTAGGGCAGATGCATGAGCGCGCCTTCCGTGCCGAGATCAATGCCCTGCTCGGCCGCTTCGACCATCATGTACATCAGCGAACGCATCGCCTGAATGTCGGCGCGGACCCGGCCACAGCGATCAATCAGCACCGGGTCTTCCAACGCAGGGCGCCCACCACCCGGTCCGGGCATCGTGCGGGCATGAGTAATCAGTTCCTCGAAGTGCACCGCCATCTGGCAGAAGCTGCTGTAGCCTGCCTGGCCGCGCTCGAATTGGAAGGTTGTCATCACCACCGACCAGCCGTCGCTCACCTCACCGACCACGTTGGATAGAGGAATGCGGACATTGTCGTAGAAGACTTCGCAATTGTGGTAGACGCCGTCGAGCGCCTTGATCGGGCGAACCTGGACACCGGGCAGCTGCATGTCGCAGATCACCCAGGTCAGACCTTTATGGCGGCCTTCGGGCGGGCCGGTGCGCACCAGCAGTTCCTGATAGTCGGTCAGATGCGCGTAGGTGGTCCAAGTCTTCTGCCCATTGACCACCAAGTAATCGCCCTCCACCACGCCGCGCGCACGCAAGCTGGCCAGATCGGAGCCTGCATTCGGCTCGGAGAAGCCCTGGCACCAGGCCGACTCGCCCTTCAGGATGCGCGGTAGGTGGAAGGCTTTCTGCTCTGGCGTACCCCGGATGATCAGGGTCGGCCCGGCATGATTGAGCGCCATCCAGATGCTGTCGTGCACCAGCGGACAATGCGCCGAGGCATATTCCTCGCACCAGATGAGCATCTCGATCGGCGTCAGCCCGCGCCCGCCATATTCCTTCGGCCACGAGATCCCGGCCCAACCTCCGTCATATTGAGTGCGCTGCCAGGCACGGTCATAGGCCTTCTGTCCTGCGAAGTCCGCTTCCGAGGGACGGGCGTCCCTGGGCTTGTTGGCGTGAAGCCATGCACGCACTTCTGCGCGGAAATGCCGTTCTTTATCTGATTCACGAAATTCCATGCAGTCTCCGCAACTTCTGAAAAATAGCCTGCCCCTGAATGGCACGCCCAGATAACGAGGCGGGCTGCCCGAGGCAGTAAGTTAGTAAGCATATGCAGCATCGCTACGCGAGTACAGATTCGCGCGACATCATCAACCGCTATGCGGGATTCGGGGCTTCCACCTGGAGCCGTATCGCGCGGAACAGCTTCGACAACATGCCGTAGGTTCCAGCCAGGAACAGCAGCTCCAGTATCTCCAGCCAACTGAAGTGGGCGGCGAGGTCCTGCCACGCCGCATCGTCGATATCGCCATTGAGCGTGAGTTGGTCGATTGCCCGCAGCACCTGTCTGTCCAGCTCCGACCAGTGCGGGTCCTCGGGCCCGACTTGCAGCGCCGCGAGGTCTGCTGCCTCAACGCCGTGCTTCGCGCCGATCACCACATGCTGGGTCCATTCGTACTCGGACTTGCAGCAATGGGCGACGCGCAGGATGACCAGTTCACGCAATCTGCCAGGCAGCACGCCGCGCGTCAGCGTCGTGTTGTAGTTAAGCCATGCCATCGCCAGTTGGGGATGGTAGGGAAACACATGCATGATGTTGTAGCTTGCGCCATTCTCCCAGGCTGTCCGACCCTCGTAGAAGGCGAACACGTCGCGTACTTCATCGGTCCACTGCGAACGCGGAATGGGCGGGATTCTTTGATCTTCGAGAGACATGTAAAACTCCAAACGATTTTCTACACACGCTCTACACACGGGATCTCATGCAGGCCTGCCGCCGGGCGGCGATTTCGCAAAATTCGGATATGACCCGGTGGACAGGAACAGCCAGGACGCCAGCACAGAGAGCGGGATGAAGCTCCACAGCAACGGGTTGTAGGACTTGGTCACATCGTAAACATGGTTCGCCAGCACCGGTCCCACGCCGATGCCGAGCGTCATGGCCCCGGTAATGGCGCCGAACAGCGTACCGAAATTGCGCATGCCGAAATGGCGCCCGGCTAGATAGGCAACTGCATCCAGCTCCGCGCCCGAGGCCAGCCCCAACAGCACGGCGGAGATAATGGCGGCCGTCAGCGAGCCGGGTATGCCGAGCAACAACGCGCAGGGGATCACCGGCAGCAGGACGCTGATGCTGCCGACCATTCGGGCACTGAAGCGATCCAGCAGATAGCCGCCCCCCAGCCGGCCAACGACCGCAAAGAAGCCGCCCAGCCCGGCAATCGCCGCAGCGGTTGCGCGCGGTAATCCGGTAAAGGTGAATATCGGGATGAGATTCATCATGACCGCAGCGTTAGCCACACTCATGGTAAAGGCGGCGGCGGCAAGCCTGTAGAAGGTGGGTGTCCTCAAGCCCTCGCGCCAGGTCAGGCCGATCAATACGATCTTCTCGTCCGTGACCTGCCGCGCAGTGACCCGGGTGCGCTGTCTATCCTGTGCGCTGGTGAACCAGACGAAGATGAGCGGCAGCGTCAGCGTCGCCCATCCGGCCGACAAGACGACATAGGCCATCCGCCAACCGAGCAACTCGACAAGGTGATAGGTGATGATCGGCGTCACCAGCGCGCTCAGCCCAACTGCACTGAGCGCAACGGCAATCGCCAAGCCGCGACTCTCGTTGAAGAAGCTGGTGATCGCCGTCACCCACACGGTGGGCTTTATCTGTAGCAGCGCCACCGCCAGTACCGACCACAGCAACCACCAGGACCAGATGCTCGGCGTGGCCAGCGACAGCATGGCCAGGGCGCAACAGTAGACTGCGGCGCCTATCATCCCGATCCGCCGCGGCCCGACGCGATCAATCAGCAGGCCCATGAAAGGCGAAAACAGCACCGAAAAAATCGACGAAATCAGCATGCCCGAACTGATCTGAGCGCGACTCCAGCCGAATTCCTCCTCAAGCGGAACAATCATGACCCCCATGGAATAAGCGTGCAGGGAGCCAAGCGCGACGCCGGCGACGCATGCCACCGCCACCGGCCAGTGATCCCGCCACTCCTGCGCGGCCACTGTTTTATTTAT
>JANMSB010000486.1:0-1970 GCA_031388915.1 Pseudomonadota bacterium
GAGATGGTGATGCCTGGCGACAACATCAAGATGGTGGTGGAGCTGATCAACCCGATCGCGATGGAAGAAGGCCTGCGCTTCGCCATCCGTGAAGGTGGCCGTACCGTCGGCGCCGGCGTCGTGGCAAAGATCCTGAAGTAAAGCTCGTGTACGGGGTCGCGTAAGCGGCCCCGTTGGTAGTTGGGCGAAAGCCCATGATCATGACTAGGCCAGTAGCTCAATTGGCAGAGCGGCGGTCTCCAAAACCGCAGGTTGGGGGTTCGATTCCCTCCTGGCCTGCCACCTGCTCGGGTTGATCGCAGGTGCGCGAGTCGAATTGATTAAGGGTCACATGACTGAACAAGTTCAAGAAGTCCCGCGCGGTGGGGATGTCTTTAAGTTGGTTGCTGCGGCGCTGGTTGCGGTGGCCGGCTTTGTCGCGTTTTATTATTTTGGTACTGCGCCGGTATGGGCGCGCTGGCTGATGGTGCTGGCGGCGCTGGTGACCGGTACGTTCATTGCGTTGCAGTCAACGCAGGGCGCGCAGTTTTGGCAGTTTGTGCAAAGTTCGCGCATTGAGTTGCGCAAAGTGGTTTGGCCGAGCAAGGACGAGTCGTGGAAGTTGACGCTGCTGGTAATTGTGGTGGTGATCATCCTCGGATTGTTCTTCTGGATACTCGATGGCGCGCTGGGTATGTTGACGCGTTGGCTAACGAGCGGGGTTGCTTAACATGGCGTTGCGTTGGTACGTGGTTCATGCCTACTCGAATTTCGAGCATCGCGTTGTCGAGGCATTGAAAGAGAGCATCAAGCGCGCCGGTCTTGAGCACAAGTTCGGCGATGTGCTGGTGCCCACCGAAGAAGTGGTGGAAATGCGCGATGGCCATAAACGCAAGAGTGACCGCAAATTCTTCCCCGGCTATGTGCTGGTGCAGATGGAAATGGACGAGGACACTTGGCACCTAGTGAAAGAAGTGCCGAAGGTATTGGGTTTTATTGGCGGCACGCCAGAAAAGCCGGCTGCGATCAGCGAGAAAGAAGCCAATACGATTTTGCGCCGTGTTGAAGAAGGTGCTGACAAGCCGAAGCCAAAGGTATTGTTCGAGCCAGGCGAGGTAGTGCGAGTGACCGATGGTCCATTCAACGATTTCAACGGCATCGTCGAGTCGGTGAACTACGAAAAGAGCCGTTTGCACGTGGCGGTACAGATTCTCGGGCGCTCAACGCCGGTGGAACTGGATTTTGGTCAAGTCGAGAAAGCTTAAGCAGAGTTCGCCGCATACGCGATGGACTTAAAGTTGCAGACCGGATGCTGCAACATTTTTAACGAAGGGATTATTGGGGAGCTTCTTTAATCGGAAGCGTTTGCACCCGGAGAGTAAATCATGGCCAAGAAAGTTACTGGCTATATCAAGCTGCAGATTCCTGCAGGCCAGGCGAACCCTAGTCCGCCGGTGGGTCCTGCGCTGGGTCAGCAGGGCGTGAACATCATGGAATTCTGCAAAGCGTTCAATGCGCAGACGCAGAGTTTGGAAAAGGGCTTGCCTACGCCCGTTGTGATCACTGTTTATAGTGATCGCAGTTTCACCTTCATTCTCAAGACGCCGCCGGCGTCGGTGTTGATCTGCAAGGCTTTGGGCATTCCCAAGGGCAGCAGCACGCCGAACACCAACAAGGTGGGCCAGTTGAGCAAGAAGCAGTGTGAAGACATCGCCAAGGTCAAGCAGCCGGATCTCACCGCTGCCGATATGACGGCTGCCATGCGTACCGTCGCCGGTACTGCGCGCAGCATGGGCGTTGACGTGGAGGCATTCTAAGATGGCAACCGTAGCAAAACGTATGAAGGCCTGGGCGGACAAGATCCAGCCCGGTAAGGCATATCCCATTGAGCAAGCGCTGACGCTGGTTCAGGAATTCGCCAAGGCCAAGTTCAAAGAGTCCGTCGACGTCGCTGTCAATCTGGGCATCGATGCGTCGAAGTCCGATCAACA
>JANMSB010000493.1:0-5690 GCA_031388915.1 Pseudomonadota bacterium
GGCACGTTCGCGGTCATGCACCTGCTGGGCTACAGCCTCAATAATCTGTCGTTGATGGCGCTGACTATTTCTGCCGGCTTCGTGGTCGACGATGCCATTGTGATGATCGAGAACATTTCGCGTTACGTCGAGGAAGGCGAAGACCCGCTAGCCGCTGCCCTTAAAGGCGCACGCCAGGTCGGGTTTACTATTCTATCGCTGACCATCTCACTGATCGCTGTATTGATTCCATTGCTGTTCATGAGTGACATCGTCGGCCGCCTGTTCCGCGAATTCGCCATCACGCTCAGCGTCGCCATCCTGGTGTCGGCGGTGGTGTCGCTAACATTGACACCGATGATGTGCTCGCGCCTGCTTAAATCTCAAGACCCGTCGCAGCAAGGACGCTTGTTCCGTGCCTCGGAGCAGTTCTTCGTCGCGGTGATCGCGTTCTACGGACGGACGCTGCAATGGGTATTGAAACGCCAGACCTTAACGCTGATGGTGGCCACTGCAACCGTGGTGCTGACTGTGGTTTTGTATCTGATCGTGCCGAAGGGCTTTTTCCCGATTCAGGACACCGGTCTGATCCAGGGTGTTTCAGAGGCGCCGCAATCGATTTCGTTTGCCGCGATGGCGAGTCGCCAGCAAGAACTGGTGAAACGCATTCTTGCCGATCCGGCGGTAGCGAATGTGTCGTCGTTCGTCGGCGTGGATGGGGTCAACACCACGCTCAATAGCGGTCGCATCCAGATCAGTCTCAAGCCCGACGCGGAGCGCGACGCCACTGCCACTGAGATCATTCGCCGCTTGCAGCCGGAGCTGGCGCAAGTGGCCGGTATAACGTTGTTCATGCAACCCGTGCAGGACCTCACCATTGAAGATCGCGCCAGCCGCACGCAGTTTCAATACACGCTCGAAACGCCCAACGCCACCGAACTCAATGAATGGGCGCCGCGAATGGTGGAACAGTTGAATGCGCTGCCGCAGTTGCGCGATGTGGCCAGCGATCAGCAGAATCGTGGCTTGCGTGCCGCATTAGTGATTGATCGCGATACCGCCTCGCGCTTGGGCATCAGCACGCAGATGATCAACGACACCCTGTACAACGCCTTCGGTCAGCGCCAGATCGCGACCATGTTCACGCAGTTGAATCAGTACCGCGTGGTGTTGGAGTTGCAGCCCGAGTATCGACGCACGCCTGCGGCGCTCGACAGTCTCTACATCACGCCGCGCGGTGGTCGCGCTGTGCCGCTCAGCGCCATCGCGCGTTGGGATGAAACCAATGCACCGCTGACCATCAACCATCAGGGCCAATTTCCCGTGGTGACGTTGTCGTTCAATCTTGCACCCGGCGCGTCGCTGGGCGAGGCGGTACAACAGATCGATCGCGTGCGAGATAGCATGGGTTTGCCGGACAGCATCCGCACGGCTTATCAAGGCGCAGCGCGCGCGTTCCAAGCGGCACTCGCTAATCAAGCCATCCTGATTCTTGCCGCGCTGGTTACGGTGTACATCGTGCTGGGTGTGCTCTACGAAAGTTTCATTCATCCGGTGACGATTCTGTCGACGCTGCCCTCGGCCGGCGTCGGTGCACTGCTGGCCTTGATGTTGTTTCGCGAGGACTTGGGCATCATCGCCTTGATCGGCATCATTCTGTTGATCGGCATCGTCAAGAAAAACGCCATCATGATGGTGGACTTCGCACTCGACGCACAACGCAATCAAGGCATGACACCGGCGGATGCCATCTACCAGGCATGTTTACTGCGCTTCCGTCCGATCATGATGACCACCATGGCGGCGCTGTTCGGCGCGGTGCCACTGGCCTTCGGTACCGGCACCGGTACGGAGCTGCGACAGCCGTTGGGCATCACCATCATTGGCGGTCTCATTGTCAGCCAAGTACTGACGCTCTACACCACGCCGGTGATCTATCTGTGGTTCGATCGCCTTGCGCAGCGCTTCGGTCGCTCGGCTGCTGCGCAACCGGTAGATGAAATGCCGAGTCCGCCGTGAACCTATCAGCGCCATTTATTCGCAGGCCAGTGGCAACCACGTTGCTGACCTTCGCGGTGGCGCTGGTGGGCACGTTGGCGTTCTTCCGTCTACCGGTGTCGCCATTACCGGAGGTGGAATTTCCTACCATCTCCGTCACCACGGTACTGCCCGGTGCAAGCCCTGAGACCATGGCGTCTGCGGTGGCGACGCCGCTGGAGCGTCAGTTCGGGCGCATCGCCGGTATTACTGAAATGACGGCTACAAATTTCCTGGGCGTCACCACCATCACGTTGCAATTCGATTTGGACCGCGACATCGATGCGGCTGCGCGTGAAGTGCAGGCGGCTATCAACGCGGCGCGCGGTAGTCTGCCGCAGAACTTGCCGAATAGTCCCAACTACAAGAAGGTGAACCCATCAGATAACCCCATCATGATCTTGACGTTGGTTTCCGACACATTGGGGCGTGGTCAGGTGTACGACGTGGCATCGACGCTGTTGCAACAGAAGCTGGCGCAAGTAGAAGGCGTCGGTCAGGTCAATGTCGGTGGCGCCTCGCTACCCGCTGTGCGTGTAGAGGTGAACCCCAATTATCTCAACAAGTACGGACTGAGCCTGGATGACGTCAGCGCCGTCATTTCCAGCGCAAATACCAATAGGCCCAAGGGCAGTCTTGCCGATGAGTCGCGCAGTTGGACCATTAGCGCCAATGACCAGTTGTTCACTGCGGAGCAATATCGCAATCTCATCGTGACCTTTCGCGATGGTGCGCCGGTGCGGCTGGGCGATGTCGCTGAAGTGCTCGACTCGGTGGCCGATGCACGCAACTCCACCTATTTGAGTGGTGTGCCCGGTATCAATCTCGACATCCGTCGTCAGGCCGGTGCGAATATCGTCGCCACCATTGATCGCATCAAGGAATTGTTGCCGCAGTTGCAGGCGGCCGTCCCGGGTCTGGTCAAGATTCGCATATGGGTAGATCAGACCGTCACTATTCGCGCTTCTATTCGTGGCATCGAAACGGCGCTGCTGATTTCCATCGCACTAGTAATCTTAGTGGTGTTTGTATTTCTGCGCGATCTACGCGCCACGCTGATTCCCAGCATTGTTGTGCCAGTGTGTTTGATGGGCACGTTAGCGGTGATGTACCTGTGTGGCTACAGCCTCAACAATTTGTCGCTGATGGCGCTGACTGTCGCTGTCGGCTTTATCGCCGACGACGCCATTGTGGTGATCGAGAATATCAAGCGACACATGGAAAACGGCATGACGCCGATGCAAGCCACCACCCGTGGTGCTACCGAGATCGGCTCGACTATTCTCACCGTATGCATCGCATTGTTCGCGGCGTTCATTCCGCTGTTGATGATGGATGGCATCATCGGTCGTCTGTTCCGTGAATTTGCCGTCACGCTCACCGCGGCGATTGCCATCTCGACGCTGATCTCGCTGACGGTGACGCCTATGTTGTGTTCGCGCTTGCTCAAGGCGCAGCCCATGGAATGCCCCCACCCTCCCCCGGCGACCGGGGGAGGGGATGAGAGAAGACACGACTCCCCAGATCGATTCCCTCCCCTGCTTCTGCGGGGGAGGGCTAGGGTGGGGGCATCCCCAGCAGCAAATGAAGCACTCACCAATACATCTCGCCACGGTCATCTATATCGCGCGAGCGAACGGCTCTTTGATTGGCTACGTCTCTGTTACGAACGCAGTTTGCACCTGGTAATGCGTTATCCCGCTGTGGTGCTGATCGCCACCCTGATGGTCATCGCACTCAATGCGTATTTGTTCCTGGAAGTGCCCAAGGGGTTCTTTCCGACGCAGGACACGGGACGCATTCAAGGCTCCATCATCGCCGATCAATCGGCTTCGTTTCAGGCCATTGATGAGCGCGTGCATCGCATCGTTAGTATTGTGAAAGACGATCCGGCGGTGGCGTCGGTGCTGGGTCAGACGGGGCAATGGGCCGGCAGCGGCGGTGTGGGTGGTGGCGGTTCGTCGATGAACATGGGCCGCATGTCCATCACGCTAAAACCTTGGGATGAACGCAAACCCGTAACTGCCGATCAGGTCATTCAGCGCCTGCGTCCCAAGCTTTCGAAGTTTCCCGGCGCGAACGTGTCGATGCAACCGGTGCAGGACATCCGCATGGGCGCGCGTCAAGCAGCGGCGCAGTACCAATACACTTTGCAAGGCGAGAATCTTGAAGACCTGATTGAGTGGGCGCCAAAACTCGTGCAGAAGCTGCGCTCGATACCGCAGCTTGCCGACGTCAATAGCGATCAACAAAACAAAGGTCTGCAGCAGCTGATTGAAATTGATCGCGCGACGGCGGCGCGCCTCGGCATCACCACGCAAATGATCGACAGCGCGCTGTACAACGCCTTCGGCCAACGTCCGGTGTCCACCATGTTCGCTGCGCTCAATCAGTATCACGTGATCATGGAAGTGGCGCCGCAGTTCACGCGTGATCCGCAATCGCTGCGCGACATCTATGTGAAGTCTGCGAGCGGCGAGCAGGTGCCGCTGTCCGCCATCGCGCACTACACGCCGACCATCGCGCCACTGGCGGTAAATCATCTCGGCCAGTTTCCCGCCATCACGCTGTCGTTCAACCTGATGCCCGGTGTCTCACTGGGAGACGCGGTAGAAATCGTTGCGGCAGCCGAGCGCGATATCCTGATGCCTGTCACCGTGCACGGCAGCTTCCAGGGCACGGCCGCCGCCTTTCAGGCCTCACTCGCCAGCCAGCCATTACTGATCGGCATCGCCGTCGTCTGTATCTACATCGTGCTCGGCGTGTTGTACGAAAGCGCCATCCATCCCGTCACTATTTTGTCGACGCTACCCTCGGCCGGCGTCGGCGGCATACTCGCATTGATGCTCTGCAAGCTGGACCTGAGCGTCATCGCCATGATCGGAATTATTTTGCTGATCGGCATCGTGATGAAAAACGCCATCATCATGGTCGACTTCGCACTGGCCGCCGAGCGCGAGCAGGGCAAGTCTGCACATGAAGCTATCTACCAAGCCTGCGTACAGCGCTTTCGTCCTATCCTGATGACTACGATGGCCACGTTGTTCGGCGCGTTGCCACTCGCACTCGGCAGTGGCATCGGCGCCGAAATGCGCCGACCGCTCGGCATCACGATTGTGGGTGGCTTGGTTGTCAGTCAACTGCTAACGCTGTACACCACGCCAGTGATCCATCTGTGGTTCGATCGCATGGCGCAGCGTTTTGGCTGGAAGTCGCGAGGTTTTACTCCAGATGTCTTGAGTAGGTTCAATTAACCCCATGCTGATGACGCCTTCTATAGATTTCGCTTTCGGCGCCTGAAGCAGCCAGCCGCTTGTTGGCTCCCATCTTTCTTTGTGGCGAGCGTCCATCTAAGCCAAGCGCGAACGTCAACCCAAGTCTGAGTGCGGCAAGGTGTGTTTGCTATTTGGTTTTAGGGTGTGCTAAATAGTCTTAAGCCATTGATGGATCAGGAAGGGAAATACAAGTGCCTCAGAAATACCGCCCGAAGACGCTTTATAAAGTACCTGTTTGGGTGCCTATATCTAGTTAGGCCGCTGAACCCGCGCACAACAACGCCTGCCCAGATCCTTTGCCAACCCTGCAGCCTCTGTTACATTCGCAGCTCGTCTCAGTGGATGATCAGCCTCAATTTCGTGAATCAATAGCGAGGGGGAACCTGTATGACAGACCAG
>JANMSB010000030.1:0-3839 GCA_031388915.1 Pseudomonadota bacterium
CAACCACAATCGAGATTCGTGCGTGCGAATACCTGGTTTAAAGAGCATCCCTTGGTGGGATGGGGTATTGCGACCACGCTCACTGTCATAGGACTGGTAGGAAGATTGTTTGGCTTCTGGTAAACGAAATGATCTCAGTCCGCGTAGGGCGCATTCGTGAATGCGCCTTTGTTCTCGTTTGCCGCCCGCCCCCTCAGCCTTTGCGAGCGGCATTGATCGCCGCGATATCGATCTTCTTCATGTCCATCATCGCAGTGAACACCCGCTTGCGGACGGCCGGATCTGGATCGCTCATGCCATCAGTGAGTGTGGCGGGAGTGATCTGCCACGACACGCCCCATTTATCCTTGCACCAGCCGCACTGGCTTTCCTGGCCGCCGTTGCCGACGATCGCATTCCAGTATCGATCGGTCTCGGCCTGGTCTTGTGTGGTTACCTGGAATGAGAAGGCTTCGCTGTGCTTGAAGGTGGGGCCACCGTTGAGTCCTATGCAGGGGATGCCCAGCACCGTGAATTCGACTATAAGCGTATCGCCCTCTTTGCCGTCCGGGTAATCGGTAGGCGCGCGTTGCGCTGCCCCGACCGAACTATCGGGGAACGTGCGAGCATAGAAAGTAGCGGCTTCTTCGGCATTGTGTTCATACCAGAGGCAGATGCGGTTTTTGTTTGCTGAATTGGTCATGATCGTGCTCCTTATCTTTGCCCCTGAGTCTGCTCACTATGCTACCACCCACGACCGAACCATATTTTGACGCTGACTAATATACTACCGTCAGATGCGATGCCTTCCGCAGGTAGGTTTTCACCGACTGTCTTGCTGGATGCAGCTCAAGGTTAAGCTGGAGGAGGCGAGCACTTGAGCTTGATGGATTATTCAGCAAGTTGTGCAGCGCTTTGTAGGTTCAATGGAGTCCTAATAGATGCGTCAATTTATCCAGATGGTATCCAGACACCCGTCGGCGGCTTTGCTTTTCCTGCAGCTGGCCAGCTTGTTGATATACCCATTACTGATCAATAGCGATGCGGATCGCGCCCTGCTCACGGTGGTTGGTACGCTGGCCGTCTTGCTGGCCTTGCGGATCGTCAATCGTAGCCCGGCTGTGAATTGGGTTAGCTGGGCATTGGCGTTCCCCGCGGTCAGCCTGACATTGGCAGCGAATCAGTTTGGTTATTTAGCACTGATGCCATGGGCGCACATACTGGAAGCGTTGCTGTACTTCTATACGGCGTATGCGTTGATCGCCTACATGCTCAATGACAAACACGTGACAATCGACGAACTGTATGCCGTCGGAGCCACCTTTACGCTACTGGCCTGGGCGTTTGCCTATGCCTTCCTGTTCTGTCAGCACTGGTGGCCTAACAGTTTTACGGCGGCGATAAATAGCAACGATGCTAGGAACTGGATGGAAATGCTGTACTTCAGCTTTAGTGTTCTATCGAGCGTTGGTTTGAGTGACATCCTGCCGGTTACTGCACAAGCTCGCGCCCTGGTGATGTTGGAGATGTTCATGGGCGTCATGTACATCGCGTTGGTGGTGTCGAGGCTGGTGGGTTTGTCAGCCACAAAGGAAAGAGGGTAGTCCTCATTCGGCGTGCACGCTCAAACAGCTCGGCGCGAGCTCGTTAACGGCGCTGGGCAGTTGGATCAAAGGTGTTGGTGAGTATGGCCGGATTTAGATGAATCTTGCTTATTGACTGCAAGGTTAGGGGAGCGAAATGGCATCCCTCCAGTGCCGACATCCATCACTGTTGGCGCACCACCGAATCAATCTCTCTGACAATTACGCACCACCCACCTCACTCGCCGCATCCCCATAAATAAACACTGACAAAAACCGAATCGGCAGTTTAATCAACCGTTCTGGTCCATGTGGAATCGTGCTGGGGAAAGTTAGCGAATCGCCGGGTTCTAATAGATACGTGTGCTTACCGTGGCGATATTCGAGTTTGCCTTGCAGCATATAAATGAACTCGGTGCCCGGATGTTCGAATAATGGAAACACTTCGGATTGATCGTCCAGGCTGATCAGGAACGGTTCGAATAATTTATTGGGGCCGCGGTCGTAGGCCAGCAGGTGATAGGTGTGGCCACGCTTGGTGCCGCGTCGTACGACTTGCATGCCGGTGCCGGCTTTGATGTGTTGTGCGCCGCCTTCACGCGCTTCCAAATTGCGGAACAGGCTGGCCATGGAAATCCCTAATGCACTGGCCAGACGCGATAGCGAGTCCAAGCTCATGGATGCCTGACCGTTTTCAATCTTCGACAACATGCCGCGCGACAGGCCGGTGCGTTCGGCGACCTGGGCAATGGTCAGGTCCTGACGCACCCGCTCATGGCGAATGGCCAATCCCAAAAACCGGCCCAAGTCCGGATGTGCGGTCGCTTCCGGGCGAGTGGGCTTGGCTTGAGCTGTTTTTGGAGCGCGGCTAGGGCTGCGGGCCATGAAATGTCCAGTTTTGGGTGTTGCCCATTAAGAAACAATGTTTCATTATATTCACAACTCTCTCCGGATGGCACTCTGTACTTGATGTCCTTCTACCTGCGACCTTTCTTATTGAGGCCGGTTACCACCGGCTGCGGCGGCTGAGGCCATGCCGCTGCGGCTGTTGCGTTTTGCTCTGTCCAAACAACATCCTGAACCGCGGATGTTTCCACCGGTTACCGCGCTCAAGCCCAAATACGACGTAGTGATTATCGGTGGCGGTGGCCATGGCCTCGCGGCGGCTTATTATCTAGCGCGCGAACACGGCATCACCAATGTGTGCGTGTTGGAGAAGGGTTATCTCGGCGGCGGTAACACCGGTCGCAACACCACCATCATTCGCTCAAATTATTTAACGCCTGAGGGCGTTAAGTTTTACGACCGTAGTTTGCAGTTGTGGCAGGACCTGTCGCAGGACTTCGATTTAAATCTGTTCTATTCCACGCGTGGTCATTTCACGTTGGCGCACACGGATGCTGCGCTGCGCACCATGCGGCATCGCGCCGAGGTGAATAAGCACTATGGCGTGAATAGCGAATTGGTGGATGCCGCATTCGTACAGCGCGCTGTGCCGATGATGGACATGAGCTGCGCGGGGCATGCGCCAGTGTTGGGTGCGCTGTATCACGCGCCGGGCGCCATTGCTCGTCACGATGCCGTGGCCTGGGGTTATGGCCGCGGCGCGTATCAGCGTGGCGTTGAGATTCATCAGCAAACCCAAGTGATCGGCATCGAAGTGCAAGGGGGTCAGGTGCGCGCGGTGAAAACCAATCGTGGCCGTATCGAAACCAACACCGTGCTCTGCGCCGTGGCCGGCTCGACACCAGGTATCGTCAACATGTTGGGGCTGCGCACCCCGCTGTATATTCACCCGCTGCAAGCCATGGTGTCCGAACCCATCAAGCCCTGGCTTGATCCCATCATCGTCTCGGGATCGTTGCATGTGTATGTCAGCCAGACAGCGCGCGGCGAGTTGGTGATGGGTGCATCGCTCGATCCATACGAACTTCACTCCACGCGCTCCACTTTCGATTTCGCTGAAAATTTGTCGGCGCACATGCTGGATTTATTCCCGACACTCTCCAACGTGAAGGTGGTGCGGCAATGGGCCGGCATGGCGGACATGACACCGGATTTCACACCCATTATGGGCACCACGCCGGTCAAGGGTTTTTATCTTGACGCCGGTTGGGGCACGTGGGGATTCAAAGCCACGCCGGTCAGCGGCCACACCATGGCCTGGACCATCGCCAACGCGCGTAATCATGAGTTGATCACCGGGTTTAATTTGGATCGCTTCGCCAACTATCGCCTCACCGGCGAAAAGGGCGCGGCGAGCGTGGGGCATTGATG
>JANMSB010000318.1:0-2415 GCA_031388915.1 Pseudomonadota bacterium
CGCCCATCAACCCGCCGGACTGAGCAAAGCAGGAATGCGATGTTCGCGACCCATGGCCACCGATCTCTGGATTCAATACAGCCCTGCAGAGCACCAAGGCACGGCCTCCGATCGTGCCGTGGCCATCACCTTGCGTCACAAAGGACCACTCCATGTTCAATCGTCGCGCCATGTTCTCACTCGCCGCTGCGGCCGCCGTCTTGCTCGCGAGTGCGATCGTTCCCGCCTCGGCCCAGACCGCTCTTCCGTTCAAGCTCTACGACACCCATGTGCACTTCGTATCGGGCGACTTCGAGCGCTATCCGATGCGAGCGGACCCTGCGCCCAACGACCATGAGCGCGACATGCGGGAATATGTTCGCCAGAACCCCACAGGTGCCGATCGAATCTTCGGCTTGTGGGATGCCCACGGCGTGGAAGCCGGTGTCGCAGTTCAGTACCGCACCGCTTACAACACGAACAACAACTACGTCCTCGACACGGCCAACAAGAGCGCTGGACGAGTGGCCGGCGTCGTGATTCTCGACGCGGCCGACCCAAAAACGCCTGACCTCCTTCGCGCGATGGTCAAGGATCGCGGCGCCGCAGCCATTCGCATGACAGGCTTGAAGGATAAAACGACCGGCGAGTTTCCTTGGCTGGACTCCGCGGCTGCCCTGAACACCTGGGCTGTTGCCAACGAGCTGGGCATCGCAGTGGTGTTGATGCCGGGCCCCGTCTATCAGGTCAACCCGGAGGCCATGGACCGCATCGGCAAGCTTGCTGAGCGCTTCCCGAACACGCGAATCGTTCTCGACCACATCACTTGGCCAGCGCCCGAAGGCGCGCCGAACTACGGTCTCAGCCCCGGCCACCTGGCGCTGAGGAACTTCAAGAACGTCTACTACAAGTTCACGACGCTCAACCTGCAAACGCTGGACAAGGCGCAGGTCCCAACCGCCGACTTCGTGCGCCATGCCGTGAACGTGTACGGCGCCGACCGCATCATGTGGGGTTCGGACATGGGCAACAACAAATTTGAGTACGCGGACCTTGTTCGCCGTGCCATCGCTGCGACAGCCAAACTGACGCCCGCCGAACAACGTCAAATGCTGCGCGAGACCGGCAAGGCCGTCTTCGTGGCCGGCGGCCGCGGCCCCAAGTCCTAGAGACACTGGCCTGCGCTCAAAAGGCACGCAGACGAACCCTTTGCGAGCCAAAGCGGCCGTGGTGGCTGTCGCGGTGTGAGTACAGAACAGGAGTGGTGCCTGCGATAGCGATCTGGCCGACCAGCAACCTGCCGGATTGAGCAAAGCAGAAATGCGGGGTTCGCAGGTAGTGAAGGCGGATCCTAGGGTTCAATTCTTCCCTGCCGCACAGCGAACCCGATCTCGCGAGATCGGGAGACCCTCGCCAGTTTTCGTCACGAACGATCGCTCCCATGCTCATGCAGCGTGCCCGTACTCCATTGACCGCCGCAGCCGCCGTTGTACTGCGACAGCTGTCCTTCCCGCATCGGCCCAAGCTGCACTCCGCTTCAAGCCCTACGACACCCTCGGGCACTTCGTATCGGTCGACTTCGAACGCCATGCCTCGCGAGCAGACCCTGCGCCCAACGATCACACGCGGCAGGAGAGAGTACGTGCGCCAGAACCCCACCGCTGTCGGCCGAATCTTCAACTTTTGGGAAGGCGATGGCGTGGAGATTGGCGCCGCAGTGCAATACCGCACCGACTAAAGCATGAACAACAGCTACGTGCTCAGCACAGCCGCCAAGAACCTGCAACGAGTGGTGGCGTCGTGATTCTCGAGCCCGCATGCCCGAAAGGTCGGCGACTTGAGTGCCACCCAGGCTGCCGCCACGCGAGGCGTGATCGCTGCGTTACGTAAATCAAGCCTCAACCAACCGACGAGCATCTCTTGGAGCAACCTGTAATGACGTCAAACTCCCGCCGCAACTTCCTGATCGGCAGCAGTGCCGCCATCACATTGCTAAGCAACACGGGTTGTGCCAGCGGTGTTGGCAAGATCAATCGTCAACCCAACATCATCTTCATCATGGCCGATGATTTGGGTTATGCGGACATTGGCGTATATGGCCAACATTACATCAAGACACCGCATATCGACAGCCTTGCCCGAAAAGGCGTGATGTTGACCAACGGTTACTCCAATTCCTGCAACTGCTCACCCACGAGAACAGCGCTGCTAACCGGGCGCTATCAGCACCGGTTTCTTGTTGGACTGGAAGAACCACTGGTCAGGCTACCTCTTGGAGTGCCCAAAGAACAAAAGACCATGCCGAGCCGGTTACGTGATTTAGGCTATCACACCAGTTTGATAGGAAAGTGGCATTTAGGTAGTCCGCCAGTTCATGGCCCCTTGCAACATGGCTACGACCACTTCTTTGGTTTCCTCTCAGGTGCCATTGACTAC
>JANMSB010000040.1:0-5630 GCA_031388915.1 Pseudomonadota bacterium
GTGGGAAGTCCATAAAATACAGTCAGATGCCTAGTGAAATCCGGGAACTGTAAATTGCGCTTATGTGCTTACTTCCAGAGAAGGATGGCGTTGTCTTTCGAAAACTAGCGTGGGCTATGTGTGCTGGCGTACACATGGGCGCCGAAAAAAGATCCATACTCAAAAACTATCTGAGTTTCGCGCTTTATTCTGCTTCGAAAAGGCGTAAATCCCGGTCGTAGAGAGCTGTCTTGTAGTGTCGGCTAGATAAGCCCAGCTTGCCTCTAGACTCTACTCTTCACGGAAATACGCTATGCCCAATACAGAAAGCGGTTCGACCCTTGCCGACGATGCCAGCAACGCGGAGGGCATCACTAAAGTCCGACGCGAGGAGACTTTACTGAACACGGGGGCCTTGCAGGACGCGATTTTCAACAGCGCCAACTTCTCGAGTATCGCCACCGACGCGAAGGGCGTCATTCAGATCTTCAATGTCGGCGCCGAGCGCATGCTGGGCTATGTGGCTGCCGACGTCCTGAACAAGATCACGCCGGCCGAGATTTCCGATCCGCAGGAAGTGATCGCACGGGCCGAGGCACTCAGCGCCGAACTCGGCACGCCAATCGCGCCGGGTTTCGAGGCCTTGGTGTTCAAAGCCTCACGCGGCATTGAGGACATCTACGAGCTGACCTATATCCGCAAGGATGGCAGCCGCTTTCCAGCGGTGGTGTCAGTCACAGCACTGCGCGACGATCAAAATGCCATCATCGGCTATCTGCTGATCGGCACCGATAACACCGCGCGCAAGCAGGTCGAAGCAGAGAAGCAGCATTTTCTCGAGGTGCAGGAGGCGACGAATAAGCAGCTACAACTGGCCAACGTCACCCTGCAGGTTAGCGAAGAAAAGCTCGCGGTTACGCTCAACTCCATCGGTGATGCAGTGATCGCCACCGATGAGCAAGGGCGTGTGACGCTGCTGAATCCCCTTGCTGAGCAGCTCACCGGTTGGACGCAGGAGCAAGCCGCCGGGCGGCTGGTGAATGAGATTTTTCACATCATCAATAAAGAAACCCGTCACCCCGCCACTATCCCAGTCATGGAAACATTGGCGCATGGCACGGTACAGGGCTTGGCCAACCACACCGTACTGATTGCCCGCGATGGTAGCGAATGCGATATCGCCGATAGCTGCGCCCCCATACGTAATCGCGACGCTCAGGTGATCGGTGCCGTGCTGGTGTTCCGCGACGTCACCGGAGAATATGCAGCGCAGCAGGCCTTGAGCGACAGCGCTGCGCTGATCCAGACGATTCTCAATACCGTGGCGGACGGCATCATCACCCTCCATGCCCGCGACGGCGTCATCGAGACAGCTAACCCGGCCGCTGAGCACATGTTTGGCTATAGCGCCGTAGAGCTCATCGGGCAGAAGTTCAACATGCTGATACCCGAGCTTGATCGAGTATCACACAATGGTGATGGCTCCCTGGAGTATTACGCTGCGAGCGATGAGGCGCGCGCCGTAGGCCTCGGACGCGAGGTCGTGGGTCGCCGCAAGGATGGCAGCGCTTTCCCGATGGAGATGGCGGTAAGCGATATGTGGTTGGGGGGGCAGCGTTCCTTCACCGGCATTTTGCGTGATATCACCGCGCGCAAGCAGGCGGAAGACGCGCTGCTCAAGGCCGGGGCTCTGCAGAGCGCGATCTTCAACAGCGCCAATTTTTCGAGTATTGCCACCGACGCGAAGGGCGTCATTCAGATCTTCAACGTCGGTGCCGAGCGCATGCTGGGCTACACGGCCTTGGAGGTGATGAACAAGATCACGCCGGCCGAGATTTCCGATCCACAGGAAGTGATCGCGCGCGCTAAAGCGCTCAGTGTTGAACTCGAGACTCCCATTGCGCCAGGCTTCGATGCACTCGTGTTCAAGGCCTCGCGCGGCATCGAGGATATCTACGAGCTGACCTATATCCGCAAGGATGGCAGTCGCTTCCCGGCAGTGGTGTCGGTCACCGCGCTGCGCGACGCGCAAGACACCATCATTGGCTACCTGCTGATCGGTACTGATAACACTGCGCGGAAGGAAGCGGAAGACGCACTGCTCCAGGCCGGTGCTTTGCAAAGCGCAATTTTCAACAGCGCCAATTTTTCGAGTATCGCTACTGATGCCCAGGGTGTCATTCAGATCTTCAATGTCGGTGCCGAGCGCATGCTGGGCTACGCCGCCGCTGAGGTGGTGAACCAGATCACGCCAGCCGATATATCCGACCCGCAGGAGGTGATCGCGCGCGCTAAAACGCTCAGCGTCGAACTCGGCACGCCAATCGCGCCAGGCTTTGAGGCACTCGTGTTCAAGGCGTCGCGCGGCATCGAGGATATCTACGAGCTGACCTATATCCGCAAGGATGGCAGCCGCTTCGGCGCGGTCGTCTCGGTGACGGCACTGCGCGACGAGCAAGACGGCATCATCGGCTATCTGCTGATCGGTACCGACAACACCGCACGCCAGCAGATTGAAGAGGAGCGGACGAAGCTGGATCAGAAGCTGCGCGACCAGCAGTTCTATACGCGATCATTAATCGAATCCAACGTCGATGCACTGATAGCAGCCGACCCGTCCGGCATCATTACCGACGTCAACAAGCAGATGGAGGCGCTCACCGGCTGCACGCGCGACGAGCTGATTGGCGCGCCGTTCAAGAATTACTTCACCGATCCGGAGCGGGCCGAGGCGGCCATCAAGCTGGTGCTTAGTGCAAGGAAGGTCACCGACTACGAACTCACCGCGCGCGCCAGGGACGGTAAGGAAACGGTAGTGTCCTACAATGCGACTACTTTCTACGACCGCGATCGAAAACTGCAGGGTGTGTTTGCCGCCGCGCGCGATATCACAGAACGTAAACGCCTGGATCGGGTGTTGCAGGAAAATAACGTCGAGCTAGAGAGCGCCAAGCTAGCGGCGGAAAAAGCCAACCTCGCCAAATCGGATTTCCTATCGAGCATGAGCCATGAGTTGCGCTCGCCGCTCAATGCGATCCTCGGCTTCGCCCAATTGATGGAGTCGGGGTCGCCGCCGCCAACGCTCACCCAACAGGCCAGCATCAACCAGATTCTCCAGGCGGGATGGTATCTGCTGGAGTTGATTAACGAAATCCTCGATCTCGCGTTGATCGAGTCCGGCAAGCTGTTGCTGTCGCTGGAGCCGATAGCGCTGCCCGAAGTGTTGCTCGATTGCCAAGGCATGATCGAGCCGCAGGCACATAAAAGCGGCATCGACGTAAGCTTTCCGCAGTTCGATAGCCCTTGCTTTGTCAAAGCCGACCGCACACGGTTGAAGCAGGTTCTAGTCAACCTGCTTTCCAACGCGATCAAATACAACCACGCGGGTGGCACGGTCGAGGTGACGTGCGGTGCGAGCAGCGCGGAACGCATACGGATCAGCGTGCGGGATACCGGCGAAGGCTTGCCTCCGGAAAAGCTCGCACAACTGTTCCAGCCGTTCAATCGCCTCGGACAAGAGGCCAGCACCGAAGAAGGCACCGGCATCGGCTTGGTGGTGAGCAAGCGGCTGGTCGAATTGATGGAGGGCGAAATCGGCGTGGAAAGCAACGTTGGGGTGGGCAGTGTGTTCTGGATCGAACTGAACTTGGCGACCGCAATACAACTTGCCGCCGGTGCGGAGGAACTATTTGAGGCAGCGCAGGTGCGTGTTCAGCATGGCGCAGCGCTGCACACGCTGCTGTATGTGGAGGACAATCAGGCCAACATGGAGCTAGTCGAGCAACTTATCGCACGTCGCCCCGATATGCGCTTGCTGAGTGCGAAGGATGGCACGAGCGGTGTCACGCTGGCGCGCATCCATCAGCCGGAGGTCATCCTGATGGACATCAATCTGCCTGGCATCAGCGGTATCCAGGCGCTGAAAATCCTGCGCGAAGATCCGGTTACGGCGCACATCCCCGTGCTTGCCATCAGTGCCAATGCCATGCCACGCGATATCGTGAAAGGCTTGGCGGCAGGATTCTTCCGTTATCTCACCAAGCCGATCAAGATCAACGAGTTCATGGAGGCATTGGATATGGCACTGGAGCTGGCGGAAAAGGGAGTAAACGGTGCGGTTAATTCAGAATCCCGATGATGGTGACTGCCGCCGATATTCTTAACGCCAGCATTCTGATTGTCGACGATCAGCAAGCCAATGTGCAGTTGCTGGAGCAAACGCTGGGGACAGCTGGCTATCGGTGCATCACGTCGACGCTGGATCCGCAGGCCGTCTGCGCGCTGCATCGCGCTAACCACTATGACCTGATTGTGCTTGATATTGAGATGCCCGCCATGGATGGATTCCAGGTGATGAACGGCCTGAAGGCCATCGAGGCTAATGGCTATCCGCCGGTACTGGCCCTTACCGCCGAGCCGGCGCACAAGTTGCGCGCGCTGCAGGGCGGCGCAAAGGATTTCGTCAGCAAACCGTTTGATTTGGCCGAGGTGTTGATGCGGGTGCATAACATGTTGGAAGTCCGCCTGTTGCATGAGGCGTCCCGCAATCACGGCAAGATGCAAGAATCGCTGGCGCTGAACGACCCGCTGACGGGGCTTGCGAACAGACGGCTGCTCGCCGACAGAATGTCGATGGCCCTCGCTCATGCGCGCCGGAACAAAAGCGCCATGGCATTGGTGTACCTGGATCTGGATCGATTCAAGCACATCAACGACACGTTGGGGCACGGCGCCGGGGATACTCTGCTAAAAATGGTCGCGGAGCGTCTGGTAGCAACGGTACGCGAAGAGGATACGGTGGCGCGCGTGGGCGGCGACGAATTCATCATAGCGCTGTGGCACATCAGCGATCCCGATTATGCGGCCACGGTGGCATTAAAAGTGATCGAGGCAGTGGCGCAACCCTATGACATTGAGAGTCATACCGTTCACATCACCGTCAGCGCCGGAGTTGGTATCTATCCCATGCATGGCGAGGATGCTGACACATTGATGAAGAGCGCGGACCAGTCCTTGTACGAGGCCAAGCGCGAGGGCAAGAGTACCTATCGAGTCGCGCAGCGCATAGCCCCGTCAGACCGCGCGGCGCCATCGGAGTAATTCAGCGTGCAAGCAGACATTCAAACGTCCGGTATCTGGAAAATTGAAACTGAGGTGCGAGCGTCGGATAAGGGCTGAACTCGGCGATCCGAATGACTTAGGCAGAAAAAATCGGACCCGCCTTTGCGGCTGAGAGAGTAGCCGCGATCACAACGTGTAGCGTTTCTGAATGCCGTGGAAACGAGCCCACATCTGTGCGACGCGTTCTTCGCGTGTCACCTTCGCGCTATTCGCCGGTAACGACTCCGCGAGGTGATCGCGTTTCACTACACGCGCAGCGATGCCGAGTACCGAGCGATGCCGAGTACCGGGCCGTCGATCCGTAGGTATTTTGATGTGTCTACAAACCCCTGTTTAAAACACATACGGATCGACGCACCGGCACCATTCATCCGGCAGGCACCATTCATCCGGCACCATTCATCCCGGGCACTCCGCTGGCACTCCACCCGATCCGCGGAGCCATCGTTATCCCTTCAGCGGGCTACTCTTGTACGACGCCTCGCACAGTCACTGTGCCGAACTCAGTTGGCTCCGAGACGACGAGTTCT
>JANMSB010000319.1:0-3421 GCA_031388915.1 Pseudomonadota bacterium
GTAGTCAATGCCGCCAAGTCAGTTGGGTTGGTGGTGCGCGACCAACGCAAGCAACCCCAGTGTGGCAATTGTCTGCGCATCACCGTGGGCTCACCCGAACAAAACAGCCGACTGCTGCAAGGCATTCGCGCCGCTGAAAAACTCAGCAAGGTATCCGCATGAACGCCCCGTTGAAGCGCGTGTTGTTTATTGACCGCGATGGCACGCTGGTGGAAGAGCCGGCAGACCAGCAAGTTGATCACATCGACAAAGTCAAACTCATGCCCGGCGTGATTCCTGCCTTATTGAAACTACAGGCGGCAGGTTACGAACTGGTGGTGGTTAGCAACCAAGATGGTCTGGGCACAGCCAGCTTTCCCGAACCCCACTTTACGGTGACGCAAAACTTCATTCGCGATTTGTTTACCTCGCAGGGCATTCACTTTGCTGCGGAATTCTTTTGTCCGCACTTTCTCAAGGACAATTGCGATTGCCGCAAACCCAAGACTGGTTTGCTCACCGAGTACATGAAGCAGAACATCGATCTGGCCAACAGTCATGTGATCGGCGATCGCGAAACTGATTTGCAGCTCGCTAAGAACTTGGGCATCAACGGTATTCGACTGACCACCGCAAAAAACCCTGGTGAAACCTGGGATGACGTCGCCAAACGTTTGACCAAACCTGAACGCATCGCCGAGATCAATCGCAAAACCAAAGAAACCGACATCAACGTTAAGGTGAACCTGGATCGCGAAACGCCGGTGCAGATTCATACCGGCCTGGGTTTCTTCGATCACATGCTGGAGCAGATCGCCCGTCACGGCGGTTTCTCCCTGCAACTCAATTGCGCGGGTGACTTGCACATAGACGAGCACCACACCATCGAAGACTGTGCCCTGGCGTTGGGTCAGGCGTTGCGCGCCGCGTTGGGCGATAAGAAAGGTATCGGCCGTTATGGCTTTTTATTGGCCATGGATGAAGCGCTGGCACAGGTGGCCATCGATTTATCCGGCCGCGCCTATTTTGTCTGGGAAGGCCAGTTTGGCCGCGATCAGGTGGGGCAACTGCCCACTGAACTCGTCCCACATTTTTTCCGTTCGTTGGCCGACACGCTTGGCGCAGCGATCAACATCAAGGTTTCCGGTGAGAACACCCATCACATGATCGAAGCGTGCTTCAAAGGCGTTGGTCGCGCACTGCGTCAGGCATTCCGCATTGAAGGCACAGAACTGCCCTCCAGTAAGGGAGTGCTGTAATGCCCGCTTCGCCCATGAGACTGGCGATCATCGATAGCGGCGGCGCCAATATCGCCTCCCTGCGTTATGCCATTGAACGCTTGGGTGTGGTGTCCGAATTAACGACAGACAAGCTGGTGATTCGCAATGCCACGCATGTGATTCTGCCTGGCGTGGGGGCAGCGGCCGATTGCATGGGCCGATTAGAGCGCGCCGATCTGGTCGACACCATCCTTAACTTGCAGCAGCCCTTCTTAGGCATCTGCGTCGGCATGCAGTTGTTGTTCGATTCTTCGGAAGAAGGCGATGTGGACTGCTTGGGATTGTTGTCCGGCCGCGTGCGGCGCTTCCCAAATCGCGAAGGCTTGCCGGTACCGCACATGGGTTGGAACAATTTTGAACTGGCGCGCCCGTCGCCCTTGCTCAACAATTTCAGCGAAGACGACTACGTGTACTACGTGCATAGCTACTGCGCACCCGTCGGCGATGACACCATGGCCACCACCAACTACGGCGAGAACTTTTCCGCCATCGTGCAACGCGAAAATGTCTTTGGTGTGCAATGCCATCCGGAACGCTCGGCGAAATCGGGTGCCTTGTTGCTGAAGAACTTTCTGAGTATTGAATAACCGCAGCACTAAACGACACATTTATCGTAGGGGCGGTTCGCAAACCGCCCTTACGAACCAACCAAAGCGGGACGGCTCTCGAGCCGCCCCTACATAGGAATAGATTTCGTCACATGCAATTGATTCCCGCCATTGACTTGAAAGACGGCCGCTGTGTACGCCTGTTCCAGGGCGACTTCGCTGCAGAGACGCAGTACAGCACCAACCCCGTGGAAATTTTGGATCGCTATGTGGCGTTCGGCGCCGAGCGCGTGCACGTCGTTGACCTGGACGGCGCCAAGGATGGTTCGCAAGGTAACTATGGTTTGATCTCCAGCTTTGCCGCTAAGCAAGTGGCGCAGCTACAAGTGGGCGGCGGCTTACGCACACTTGAGCGAGTGCAAACGCTGCTGGCGTTGGGCGTGCAGCGCGCCGTGGTGGGTAGTGTCGCGGTATCGAATCCCGACGAAGTCATCAATTGGAGCAAGGCCGTGGGCGCCGATAACCTGGTGCTGGCGTTCGATGTACGCATTGATAGTGGCAACACGCCTTATCTGACGACACACGGCTGGCAAAAGACTTCCGACGTTAGCCTGTGGTCATTGCTGGAACGCTATGTAGCCATCGGCTTCAAGCATGTGCTGTGTACGGACATCGCCCGCGATGGCGCCCTCACCGGTCCCAACGTGGCCTTGTATGCCGACGCGGTGCGCCGCTTCCCCAGCGTGCTATGGCAGGCGTCAGGTGGCGTGTCGTCGGCGCGTGATTTACACGAACTACGTGACTGCGGCGTGGCTGCCGTCATCAGCGGCAAAGCGCTGCTGGAAAACAAGATCTCGCTTCAGGAGCTACGGCCATTCTTGCGAAACGCATAATTCCCTGCCTCGACGTTCGCGACGGTCAGGTCGTCAAAGGCGTGCGCTTCCGCGACCATGTGGTGGTGGGCGACATCCTTGAGCTTGCCACTCGCTATCGCGACGAAGGCGCAGATGAACTGGTGTTCTACGACATCACTGCAAGTCCTCATGGCCGCACGGTGGATCGTAGCTGGATCACACGCATCGCGAAGATTCTCGACATTCCGTTTTGCGTTGCCGGCGGCATTCGCTCGGTGGCCGAAGCCGAGCAAGTGTTGGGTGAAGGCGCGGAGAAAATTTCCATCAACTCACCGGCATTGAGCGATCCGGACTTGATCAGCCGTTTGAGTTCGCGTTTTGGCGCGCAATGCGTGGTCGTGGGCATTGATAGCCAGACCATTGATGGCGACTTCCGTGTCTATCAATTTACCGGCGATCCTACCCGCAGCCGCGACAGCGCAAGACGCACCACCGATTGGGTGCGCGAAGTGCAAGATCGTGGCGCCGGTGAAATCGTTCTTAACTGCATGGCCAGCGACGGTGTACGCACCGGCTACGATCTGACACAACTGCAAGTCATCCGCGATATCTGCAAGGTGCCGCTAATTGCTTCAGGCGGCGCCGGTGCACCCGAACACTTTCGCGATGTGTTCAACAGTGCACGCGTCGACGGCGCATTGGCTGCCAGTGTGTTCCACAGCGGTCACATCGCCATTCCGGATTTGAAACGTTATCTACG
>JANMSB010000056.1:0-16366 GCA_031388915.1 Pseudomonadota bacterium
GTATCCCACACATAACCTTGTGTGCCGAGAAACTCCTCTGCGCCCGAACCCAGCAGCAATGCTGCCCACCATTCGATCAGTTCGTACAACGCACTGATAGCCAGACAGATGCAGACACACAGAAAGGCAACTAATTTGCGATTGCCAAGAGCGTAGATACGCACCAGCACTTCACGCGCAACAAACGCCGGGACAAATCCCTGTGCAAAGTGGCCGATCTTGTCGTAGTTGTTGCGCGACAAATCAAACCAGTCCTGCATCCAGAAACCCAGTGGTACGCGTGCATAGGTGTAAGCGCCGCCCAGCATCAGAATCAAGCCATGCACCATCATCAACGCATAGACCAGGGTCGTGAACACAAAGCGCTGGCGCGTCCACCACAGAATCGGCAGCAAAATCAAACACGGCATGACTTCCATCAGCCAGGTGCCACGCTCATAGGGTGCACGTCCGGAAATCAACAACCCCAGCGCCCAAATCGCCACTAACGCCAATAGGGCGCGTTGCGAACGCTGCGTCTCTGAAAGTTGCACTGTTGGTTCTCCCCCTCTTCTGCCGCCCGGACTCCACCGTCCCGGTTTTGGCCAATGCCGCAGACTAATCGCGTCGCCCTTTCCGATCAAACACCGCCCGGCGAACTGATTCCCGCCCCATGCGCGTGAACGGCGGACACACTCTCAGGATCGAAACTGCCCTCACCCTAGCGCCCCTCCCTTGATAGAGACTGTTTTTGAGACTGCCGATGCCACCGCAACGTGCCTGCGCCGGAAGATCATGAAGCAGCGTTAATAACGGTCCCGCACATATAGGCTTTAAGATAGTCGGACCCGGCCGGTCGGCCCACTGCCAATTCGAGACCCAACTCATGATGCATCGCGGATCGAAGTTACTTGGGAAACTACTCACCCTAATGTCGATGCTGCTGGGCATCGCCACTGCACCAGCGGCAACAACGTTGCCGGCAGGCATCAGCCAAGTCACTTCGGTGGAAGGCATTACCGAGTATCGGTTGGATAACGGTTTGCGGTTATTGCTGTTCCCCGACCCTTCCAAACAAACCATCACGGTGAACATCACTTACTTGGTGGGCTCACGCCACGAGAACTATGGCGAAACCGGCATGGCGCATTTGCTGGAACACATGCTGTTCAAGGGCACGCCGAAACATCCCAACATTCCAGCGGAACTGACCCAACATGGCGCCCGGCCCAACGGCACCACTTGGTATGACCGCACCAATTACTTCGAGACCTTTGCCGCCACCGAGGACAACTTGAAGTGGGCGCTGGACCTGGAAGCCGACCGCATGGTGAATTCGTTTGTCGCCAAGAAAGATCTCGATACCGAAATGACGGTAGTGCGCAACGAGTTCGAACGCGGCGAGAACAATCCCAGCTCGGTGCTGGAAGAACGCATGATGTCCACTGCCTATCTGTGGCACAACTACGGCAAGTCCACCATTGGTGCGCGCGCCGACATCGAAAACGTGCCGATCGAACGCCTACAGGCCTTCTACAAAACTTACTACCAGCCCGATAACGCTGTGTTGCTGGTAGCCGGCAAGTTTGATGACGCAAAGACACTGGGCTGGATCAAGGAATACTTCGGTCGCATTCCCAAACCCACGCGGGTGCTGCCGACCATCTATACGCGTGATCCAACCCAGGATGGCGAGCGCGAAGTCACTTTGCGCCGCACCGGCGATGTACAGGTGGTGGGCGCCGCTTATCATGTTCCTAGTGGCGCACATGCCGATTTTGCAGCACTGGACATCATTGCCGATGTCTTGAGCAACAAGCCATCGGGTCGCTTGTATAAAGCGTTGGTGGAAACCAAGCAAGCCGCCGACGTTGAGGGCTGGACCTACCAGCTGCACGACCCCGGCATGACGCTGATGTTTGCCGAAGTGCGTCAAGGCGATTCGCTGCAAACCGCACGCGACACCTTAATCAGCACGATTGAAGGCGTGGCGCGCACTGCGCCGACCACCGAAGAAGTGGAACGCGCGCGCGCCAATCTGCTCAAGCAAATCGACTTAAATCTCAACGCCTCGGATCGCATTGGCATGACGTTGAGCGAATGGATCGGCATGGGCGACTGGCGGCTGTATTTCTTGCATCGAGATCGCATCCGTAGCGTCACCACTGGCGATGTGCAACGGGTCGCGAGTACCTATTTCAAACCCAGCAATCGCACCGTGGGTATGTTCGTTCCCACCGATAAGCCTGAGCGCGCGGAAATTCCCGCCACACCGAATATCACCGCACTGCTCAAGGACTACAAAGGTGATGCCGCCAAGGCCGTCGGCGAAGCATTCGATCCATCGCCCGCCAACATTGATATGCGTACCGCGCATAGCATTTCGCGCACCGGCATAAAGCTGGCGCTACTGCCCAAGCAAACACGCGGCGACACGGTGGTGGCCAATCTCACTCTGCGCTTTGGCAATGAACAAAACTTACTCGGGCGCAGTGCCGCTGCCGAGTTGGTCGGCGGTATGTTGATGCGCGGCACCAGCAAGCACACGCGGCAACAGATCAGTGATGAACTCAACCGACTGCGAGCGCGCGTCACCATCACCGGCAGCGCTACATCGGCCACAGCCAATATCGAAACCACGCGCGACAAGTTGCCGGCAGTCATGAAGCTGGTGGCCGAAATGTTGCGCGAATCGAACTTTCCCGCCAACGAATTCGCCACCCTTAAGCAAGAGCGTTTAAGCAACTTCGAACAGCAACGCACCGAACCACAAGCACTGGGCAGCATTGCCCTGCAAAAACATTTGAATCCGTATCTGAAGGACGATGTGCGCTATGTCGCAAGCATTGAGGAACGCATTGCCGATATCGACAGCACCACGCTGGCCCAAGTCCAGCAGTTCCACCGCGAATTTTATGGCGCACAACAGGGCGAACTGAGTGTGGTGGGCAGCTTCGATGCCACCGCGATCAAGAAACAATTCGAGCAACTGTTTGCCGGCTGGAACAACAAACAAGCCTATGCGCGTGTGCCTAATGTGTATCACGATGTAGCGGCCGCAAATAGGCGAGTCGACACACCGGACAAAGCCAACGCAGCGTACTTTGCCGGCGTACAAATACAGGTGCGCGACGATGATCCCGACTACCCAGCGCTGTTGCTGGGCAACTACATGTTAGGCGGTGGCTTTCTCAATTCGCGGCTCGCAGTGCGCGTACGCCAAAAGGAAGGCTTAAGTTATGGCGTGGGTTCGCAACTGAGCGCCAGCCCATTGGACCGCTTCGGCATGTTCATGATGTACGCGATCTACGCGCCGGAAAACGTCACCAAGCTGGAAGCCGTCATCAAGGAAGAATTGCAGCGGGCGTTGACTCAAGGCTTTACCGCCGAGGAAATTCAAGCCGCGAAGTCAGGTTGGCTGCAAGCCCAGCAAGTCAGTCGCGCACAGGATGCGGAACTGGCGCGCAAGCTATCCAGCTATGAATTCTTTGGTCGCAAACTCGCCTGGGATGAGGCACTGGAAAAACAAGTCGCCGCGCTGACACCCGAACAGATTACCGCCGCCTTGCAACGACAGTTAAACGTCGACAAGTTGAGCATCATCAAGGCAGGTGACTTTGCCAAAGGCGGGGGTACAGTAGCTAAGTAGCCTGCACCAGCGTAGTTGACGTTTTCCGACTAACCCCGCTTCGGCAAGCGGGAGGACGCTAGCGTTTGAATCGTCGCTACGCTTAAGTTAAGGATTCTGCCGTTTGCGGGCGCGATGAATCACGCCCCTACGTAGAAAAAGCTGGACCGAATGTAGCAACGCAATTCACTCGATACCTCCCTGTATCTCAGCCTACTGGGCAGCAAGCCGTGCCTTAGATCGGTACCGAACAGACACGTCGCGGGCCTGCTGGCTAAGATAGCGTCACTTATTTATGTCGAGTGCATGTCATGCGCAACAAGCTAATTTTGGCCGCGATGCTGTTATGCGCTGCGATTCCGGTGCAGGTAAGCATCGGCTCGCCCAATGTACGCATTAGCATCAACCTGCCGATGTATCCGCAACTGGTCCGCGTCCCCGACTATCCGGTTTATTACGCATCGGATTTGGATGCAAACTACTTCTTCTACGATGGCCTGTACTGGGTTTACCAAGACGATTACTGGTATGCCAGCTCCTGGTACAACGGACCCTGGGATTTTGTCGAGCCGGAGTACGTACCGTTATTTGTGTTGCGTGTCCCGGTACGGTATTACCGCCAGCCGCCGATGTACTTCCGCAGTTGGCGAGGGGATGCGCCGCCACGCTGGGACGATCATTGGGGCAACCAGTGGTCGCATCGCCATAGCGGCTGGGATCGGTGGGATCGCAGGGCAGTACCTGCGCCGGCACCACTGCCGGTCTATCAGCGGCAATACTCCGGCGATCAGTACCCTAGGGCGCAGCAGCAGGAAGAACTGCGCAAGCGAAACTATAACTACCGGCCGCGTGATCCGGTCGTACGTCAAGCGGATCAACCGAGGCGCACACAAAGTAATCCGGTGACTACCAGACCCGCTATGCAGAGCGCACCGCCGGACCGAAATACTGACCGTCGTGACATCCAGCGGACCGACCCAACGACAGCGCCGCGAGTGTCTGATGTTGAACGCACACGACCCTCGCAACAGCGAGGCGGCGATGCACAGCGACCTGCACCGAATCAGGTTCCGCAGCAACGTAAACATGCAGAGCAACCGATAGAACAGCGTCAGCAGTCAGAGGCCAAGCCGCACAACAAGGATTCGACTCGAGAAAATCAAGCAGTAGAGAAAAGAGATCGCGAGCAGCGTCGCGACAAAGACGAGGATCGTCGGCGGGATTGAAAGTAGAACCTATCTCAAGACTACCGATGGCTTACTGGTCGTCGTGCCTACGTTGGTCGCGTAGCAATCGACAAGATTCCAGCAAGCAGATAATTTACTTGGATCAATGATTCGTTTCTTTAGCCGGAATCAGACGCCAGACTCGATTGCCGACATCGTCTGCCAGTAACACCGCGCCTTGCTTGTCTACCACCACCCCTACCGGACGCCCGAGCGCTTCGCCTTGGTCATTCAAAAAGCCAGTTAGCATGTCTTGCGGTTTGCCGCTGGGTTGACCATTTGTAAACGGCACAAAGATCAATTTGTAGCCGCTGCGCGGTTTGCGATTCCAAGACCCATGCTGTCCTATGAAAGCGCCGCCGCGATAGCGCTCCGAAAACAGCTTGCCCTGGTAGAAAGTCAGGCCCAATGAAGCCGTATGCGCGCCGAGTGCGTAGTCGGGTGCGATGGCGCGAGCCACCAGCTCCGGATTCTGTGGCTTCACGCGAGCGTCGACATGTTGACCGTAGTAACTGTATGGCCAGCCATAGAAACCACCCTCTCGCACCGAGGTCATGTAATCGGGCACCAGATCGTTGCCAAGTTCGTCGCGCTCGTTGACCGCCACCCATAACGCGCCACTGTCAGGCTGCCAATCCATACCCACCGGGTTGCGTAGTCCGGAAGCAAACAGGCGAGTTTTCCCGGTAGCAGCGATCACTTCCAAAATAGCAGCACGATCTGTTTCCACATCAAGACCATTTTCCGCAACATTGCTGTTCGAACCAACGCTGACGTAAAGCTTTAAGCCGTCTGCGCTCGCGACCACGTTCTTGGTCCAGTGATGATTGATGGCACCCGCAGGCAGGTCGGTCACCTTGACGCCCTGGGTACTAATTTGCACGTCACCGGAGCGATACGGAAAACGCAGCAGCGCATCCGAGTTGGCCACATACAGATCGTTGCCAACCAGCACCATGCCAAATGGCGAATTCAAATCGCGTAGAAAGACACTGCGGGTTTCGGCTATGCCATCGTTGTCCGCATCACGCAGCAGTGTAATGCGATTGGCGCTGGCGACACCTGCGCCGGCACGCTTCTTTTGGTATTTCATGATTGCCGCCTTCAAGCCTTGCCCATCCTCAGGCCTGGGCGGCGCATTGGTTTCGGCAACCAGCACATCGCCATTGGGCAACACGTACAGCCAGCGTGGATGATCAAGATCCGTTGCATATGCATTGACGGCAAAGCCAGTGGCGGCGATAGGCGTGCTTTCTGCCGGCCAGCCCGTGGCTACTGCGATGTTAACCGTCGGCAGCAGTGCTGATCTCGGCGCGGGCAAATTCGGGTGAGATCCGAAACCTGCGCCGGCCTCGACCGTCTCGGTATTTTTCGTATGGAAGCAGCCGGAACTCACGCCCAACAGCACGCCAACCAGTGCCAACACAATGCGCGACTTCATATGTGCTTGCTCCGTAGGGAGTGGCGAAGATATCCAGTGCGTGAGTTCATCGGACTAGATGCCAAGACCCTTGGCCACGCCAGTAGCCATAGGCCGGGTCGGTTTGCTAGAAGTGACCCATCTGGCGTACTTGAATGTAGCTAGGTACGGAGTTCAATGCACCCATGCGAGCTTGACCAATGACGTCACACCGAGCGAACGATGCATGATCGCCACGCCAGTTTCATGAGCTTCATGACGACTGGCGTGGCACCTATCTCAGCCTAGTTCCCGTACTCTTCCGGTACGCTCAATTGCGGATCTGCAATCGGTTTTCAACGCTTTTTACGTCGCCAACCGCGCGCGCCAGCTCTGCGGCTGCCGCTTTGCTAGCCGCACTGTCGACAAAGCCGCCCAACTGCACTACCCCGGCGTTCACTGCAACTTCAATCTGATGTGCCTTGGTGCGTTGATCGCCAATCAAGGCCGCCTTTACCTTGGTGGCAATGACGCCATCGTCGACCACTTGGCCTGCACTGCGTTCTGCAGCACGTATCTGCAGATTGTTACGCACACTCGTTACGCCTTCGACACCCTTGGCGGTGGTATTGGCGGCTACCTTCGCCGCTTCCGAATCGACGAAGCCATTGAGTTGCACCGCGCCCCGATATACCTCGACGTCAATCTGACGCGCCTTGGTAGCTTCATTGCTTATCAGGGCCGTCTTGACTCGGGCCAGCACCGCACTGTCATCCACCGTTTCGCCGGTGGTGCGGTTCATGGGCCCACTCGCGCAGGCAGACAACAGCAATGCGGCAGCAAGTGCTGCAATACCGCTCTTCAGATTTTTGTTCATGGCATTCTCCAGTTGTAAATAAAAATATGCTTTGGCCTTGCGCAACAGGCGGCTACTTCACCACTGCGTCACGGCTAGCCACTGCAGCAGTCTTGGCGCTTTCCAGCATCGCATCTGCCTGATCTTTACAAGTCTTCTGAGCAGTCCCGCTCATGGCCTCGCACTTTTCGATGGCGACTTTGTGGTCTCCCTCGGCCTTGGTCACTGCCACGTCATACGCACCTGCTGCTGCGGTCTGGGCGCTATCCATGCTTTCAGCCGCGATCTTCTGTTGCGCATCAGTGTTTTCAGCCGACGCGTCCCGACGAGCTTCAGCGGTTTCCTCTGCGGCACCCTGTTGGGCAGCGCTCACATCCTCCGATACCTCGGCAGGTGACTCCGCCTTGTTGCAGGCAACTAGAGTGAAGGCAAGCATTACACTTAACACGATTGGCGATAGGGGTTTCATAGGTAGCTCCTGATTATTAAAGTCATCTTGAGCACTTGCGTTTACTGCTCGCCAAGGAAAGAACCTTGTCTAGACACGACGCAACATGCTCCCAATTGAACGTGCACAGCGCTTGGAGCCTTTCTACGCACCAGAGTTTGTTTGCTATTTACCCAGATGCGTCACTGCAAGACCAAGCTGTCGCGTCGAACGCTACGCACTGCAGAGATGCTCGTCTGTACGTTGTCGTACAGAGCTGCTCGCCGACTCGGTGGTGGCGGTATTCGACAACCACAGGCCGCGGTTGCCAGAAACGGGGTTGATTGCAGGCAGTGATTCGCGCCGGGTGCAATTACTCAGTGGTAATTGCCTACTTCCACATTAACGGGAGTTGAACCTCTCGCTTTCAACCACCTGTTTGCCGATGCAAGTATGGTGACCTATGAAGCCTTGGTACTCCGGCGCGTCAGCAAGCCAAACTTACGCAAGCGATATTCAAGCGCCGGTCGACTGAGTCCAACAATACGCGCAGCGGCGGCGATGTTGCCTTGGCTTTTTTCCAATGCATCAACATACATCCGGCGTTCCAGCTCAGACAGCGTCAACCCTGCAGGTGCTGCAACGGATGAGCCGGTGTCGACTGCCGCTGCACTGCGCGTCAGAGTTCCCGCTGGACTGAGCTGCATCGAACGCAGCTCAAGCTTCTCACCGTGACGGAACATGTGTTGCGTATCGATCACGCCGTCCGACTCGGCGAATACCACACCGCGCTCGATCAAGTTCTGCATCTCGCGCACATTGCCCGGATAGTCGTAATTCAACAACGCCTCCACTGCCCGGCGCGTGAAGCCGCGCGGCTTCACGTTGTGCTCGCGCGAATAGATGCGCAGGAAGTGATCCATCAACAGTGGAATGTCATCGCGCCGCTCGCGTAGCGGCGGCAGATCGATGGGAAATACATTGAGACGAAAGAACAGGTCTTGGCGGAAGCGTCCAGCCTCCACTTCTTTGCGCAAGTCAATGTTGGTGGCGACGACGATGCGTACATCCACCTTGATGACGCGCGTGCCGCCGACTCGCTCGATCTCGCGTTCCTGTAGTGCGCGCAACAACTTGCCCTGTGCCACCGCACTGAGCGACGCGATCTCATCTAGAAACAAAGTGCCGTTGTGTGCACGTTCGAACCGACCCGGTCGCGCCACGCCGGCGCCGGTGAAGGCGCCCTTGTCCACGCCGAATAACTCCGCTTCCATCAAGGTGTCGGGAATCGCCGCGCAGTTAATGGCAACGAAGGGTTGCGCGCTGCGCGAACTCATCTCATGCAGCGTGCGTGCGAACAATTCCTTGCCGGAACCCGATTCGCCGGTGAGTAGCACCGTGGCGCGAGTTTTTGCGACGCGCTCCAACATGTGTTTGGCGCGGGTAAAACTCGACGACACCCCCACCACCGGTTGTGTGTCGTCATGATCGCGATGCGCCTGCGTGGTGGTGACCTGCCCGAGCCCCTGCAACTCGGCGCCATCCTCGATCTCGCCCCACGCATCTACCGGCTGACCAATACAACGGCAATGCGGCGCACCCATGGCGCGACATTCCACTTCACGAAACAGAATCAATTTGCCGAACAGCCAACTGACATAGCCGGTGGGATAAGCAATCTGCAGCCAGCACACCGGTTGATTGCTGATGCCATGCGCGGCCAGATGTTCATCCGCTTCGCTGGATTCGTGCCACAGAAATTCGCCGTAGTAATGACCGCGTTCCACGTCGTATTCAAAGCGCACGGTTTCGGCTTTAACGAAACCTTCCAGCGTATGAATACGCGGACCGGCGGCGAGGTAGTGCGTCATGTCTTCATCGGGCCAGCGGTTGCGGATCAACTGACCGTCGCGAACGCCTTGGGCATAGCCGACGCGGTTAAACACGGCGCGGGCTTTTTCCATGCCCAGTTGGTCAATCAATTCATTGCGCAACCGCCCTAGCGCCGCGCTCTGAAATAACAACATGCGTTGATCGTTCAGCCACACCCGACCATCACCGGGAGAAAAGAAAATACATTCGGCCAGGTCTTCCAGAGTGGGCGAGGCCTGCGCTTCCAACTCCTCGCTGCGACCACGCTTCAGCATGCGGCCGGATTGGCGCGAGGCTTCGGCCAACGAAATGCGCGGTGTAGCACCACCGGCGCCAGAGGTTTTTTTGCTGCTGGGCGATTTCATCATTTGAGTATATCAACGCTGATAGTTAATTATTTGGTGACATTTCCTAAACGCAGACGCCGGGCGGTAGCGCGGCCACCCAATTGTCTGGAATCTGCACTAATGCCCTGATTTTCCAGCAATAACAAAATAACCCAACGACTGCCGTACCGGTAAATACAGCCGCTGGCACGGTGATTGCTATGTACGTTGTGACTGCAAGTCATAACGTTTATTTGATGGGGGACACACGTGAAAACTTTACTTAGACCGATCCGCTCCTACGCCACCCGCGCCGTTACCGGCGCCATGCTGGCAGCACCCATGGCGATGCTGGGCGCCACCGCCTCTGCCGCCGACGACGACAACCTGGCTCTGGAAGAAATCGTGGTGACCGCGCAAAAACGCGCTGAAAACATTCAGGACGTGCCCATCGCCATTTCGGCATTCGGCACCGAGGCGCTCGCAGAAAAAGGTGTGACTAACATTGCGGACATCTCCGGATTTACGCCCAATGTGCAGATCGATCGTTCCTCCGCATTTGCGGGTTCCTCGACGATTTTGAGCGCCTACATACGCGGCATTGGCCAGAGCGACTTCGCGTTCAACATGGAGCCGGGCGTCGGCTTGTATGTAGACGGCGTGTACTACGCTCGCACGGTCGGCGCGGCCATCGATCTGATGGACGTCGAGCGCGTTGAGGTATTGAAAGGCCCACAGGGCACGTTGTTCGGTCGCAACACCATCGGTGGTGCGCTGCATGTCATCACGCGCAAGCCGGGCCGCGACTTCGCGTACCAAGGCGAAGTGCAAGTCGGCGACTACAACCGCCAGACCGTGCGCGGAGCATTCGACATTCCATTGGTCGACGGCCTGCTCTATTCGTCGGTGTCCGTCTCTTCGACACAGCGCGACGGCTATCAAAAACGCATCCCGTTCAATCCGAGCGTCACGCCGGCCGTCAATCCCATCACCGGTGCAACTTATAGCGGCAGCACCTTCCAAACCGACTCCCCTAATTTCGTGCATGCGCAGCAGGGCACCAGCGGCTCCGATACGCAAGGGGGCCTCAATTCCCGTACCGCGCGAGTGAAATTCTTGATCTCGCCGTCAGACAATGTGGAAGTCTTGCTCTCGGGCGATATCACCAATGCTCGTGAAGAAGCCACGCCGATGACGTTGCTCAAAACCTATCTCGGTGCCAACTCGTTGTTCGGGCTGGTATACAACTCGTGCATCGGCGGCGTCGATCCGAGCGTCGTCACCGGCGGAGCGCTGCCGCCCGGCATGTGTTCGATTCCGCGCGGCACCGCCGGCACTTCTTTGGCGAGCGTGCAAACTACGCGCCTGCCCTTCGGCAATCACTTCATCACCGGCGACATCGACAAGACCTATGCTGCGGGCAGCAATTTCTCGAATGTTAGAACCTATGGTTTCGGCGGCACACTCGATTGGAAAATTAACGATGCGCTGAGCGTGAAATCGATCACCGCCTATCGCAATTTGCAATCGAAGTTCGGTACCGACACCGATGCCTCACCCGAGGACATGATCGATACTTCGTTCACCATGAATCAGAATCAGTTCTCCGAAGAGCTGCAATTCAACATCAACGCGTTCTCCGAACGCCTCAAGTCGGTGGTGGGCGCGTACTACTTCACCGAAGAAGGCAACTTGCTCGATACCGTAGTTTTCGCCAGCGGACTAGTGCAAGTCTATGGACCGAACGACTTCGAGAACAAAGCAGTCGCGGCGTTTACCCACAACAACTTCGCGGTGACGGACAAATTCGGTCTCACGCTCGGCGTGCGCTATACCAAAGAGACGAAGTACTTTACCGGCGGACAAAGCGATCTAAACGATTTTGGTAATCGCTATCTCGGCATACCTGCGTTCCTGTTCCCGGACCCGAGCAATACCAAAATCCTGTTCCCGCGCGGGCGCAACCAGCAGGATTTCAGCAATACCTCGGTGCGCGTGGGTGCCGAATACAAATTCACGCCGGACGTGATGGGCTACGTGTCGTTCGCACAAGGCTACAAGAGCGGCGGCTGGACCACACGCCTAGCGGTACCGCTGGCGTTTTCGGTGCTTAACGGTGCGCCGGTCGATCCGAACAAGCCACCGACCTTCGCACCGGAAGAAGCCAATACCTATGAAGCAGGCGTGAAGTCTGAATGGTTAGATCGCCGCTTGCGCTTGAACACCGCCGTGTTCCGCACCGACTACAAGGAAATGCAAATCGTTTCGGCGCCCGCGTTTGCGTTCGGCGCACCGTGGTTCTTCAACGCAGGTGAAGCGCGCATTCAGGGCGCGGAAGTGGAAGCGGACGCGAAGATTACCTCGGGGCTCACCATGAACGCTTCGGTGGGATATCTCGATGCCAAGTACACCAAGCTGGGTAACGTGGCGCTGGCCGGCGGCTTAACCAAGGACGACCTGCTGGTAAACGTGCCCAAGTGGTCGGCTAATGCGGGTGGAACCTATTCGATTCCACTGTCCAACGACAACGAGTTCAGTGTGCATGCCGATTATCTTTATAAGAGCAAGATAGCGCGCGACACCCTGAACACGCCTGAGCTCGTTACCGCTTCGTTCGGCGTCTTGAATGCGACGCTCAACTATGGCCCGAATGACGACCAGTGGCAGGTGACGCTCGGCGGAGAAAATTTAACGGACAAACGTTACATCCTTTCCGGCAATAACAATCCCGCAGTGGGCGTGATTTCCGCAACCTACAGCGCACCACGCACGTGGTATCTCAGACTCAAGGTGCGCGGCTGATCGAATGATATGTCGCTGCACGGAGCATGAACCCCGTGCAGCGACCAACGGACAGGACTGCGCTATTCCCCTTTGGAAAGCCCATGGCAGGCGGTGGGGAATAAATTTTTAAGTGGGTTGGCTGTCTCTGGAGACATTCGCGATGAGTTCTTTAAATTTGGGTACGTTATTGGCGGACCGGCGCTGGGCCGGCAAGGTCTTCAACGGCCAGTGGGTGGTTTCGCAAGGCGGCGTTCACGACGTTGCCGAACCTGCCACCGGGCAACTGCTGGCGCAGGTCGGGTTCGCAGCGGCGGCGGATGTGGAGGCCGCCGCTGTTGCGGCCGCCGCCGCACAAAAATCCTGGGCGATAGTGGGCGCACGCGAGCGCGCCGCCATCCTGCGCAAGGCAGCGATGTTGTTGGAGCAGGATGCCGGCATGATGGCGTTGCTGGTCGCGCGTGAAACCGGGGGCATCCTGCCCAAGGGCCAACATGAAATTCGCGAAGCCGTGGCCATCCTGCACAACGCAGCCGCACTGGCAATGCAACCACGCGGCGAGGTGTTGGCCAATCCGCCCGGACGTTTGAGTTACGCCCGACGTGTGCCGCGTGGTGTGGTGGGCGTCATTTCGCCGTTTAATTTTCCGTTGATCTTGACGATGCGCGCGGTGGCGCCGGCGCTGGCCACCGGCAACGCCGTGGTGTTGAAACCCGATCCAAACACGCCACTCTCCGGCGGCGTGATCATTGCGCGTGCATTGGAAGATGCCGGATTACCGCCAGGCGTGCTGCACGTATTGCCCGGCGCGGCAGAAGCAGGTGAAGCACTGTGTCTGTCCAAGCATGTGCAGATGATTCAGTTCACCGGTTCCACTGCCGTCGGTAGGCGCGTCGGCGAGTTAGCCGGCAAGACGCTCAAGAAAGTGTCGCTGGAACTGGGCGGCAACAATGCACTGATTATTCTCGACGATGCCGACCTCGACTTGGCAGTCAACAATACCGCCTGGGGTGCGTGGTTGCATCAGGGCCAAATCTGCATGGCATCAAGCCGCATCTTTGTGCAGAACTCTATCAGGGAGGAGTTCACAAAAAAGCTGGCAGCGAAAGCCAATCAACTTCCGGTAGGCGATCCGGCCTCTGGGCAAGTTGCCTTGGGACCGGTGATCAACGACAAACAATTGCAGCGTGTGAAAGGCATCATCGCCGATTCGGTGAAGGCCGGCGCCAAGATCGAAGCCGGCGGCAGCAGCGATAAATTGTTTCACCAGGCCACGGTGTTATCCGGCGTCAAGCCCGGCATGCGCGCCTTCGACGAAGAAACCTTTGGTCCGGTCGCCAACATCATCGGTTTTGAAAACGATGCAGAGGCGCTGGAGTTGGCCAATCGTCACGACGGCGCGCTCGCCGCCGCCGTTATCTCGCGCGATGTCGGTCGCGCCATGCGCATCACCGACCAACTCAATGCCGGCATGGTGCATGTCAACGATCAAACGGTGAACGACGATGCCAACAATCCCTTCGGTGGTCCCGGTGTGGCCGGTGCGGGCGCGGCCGTGGGCGGCCCGGCAGACTTGGATGAATACACCGCGTGGCAATGGGTGACCATCAAGGACACGCCGCCACGTTATCCGTTTTAAGAGCGCTTCGAATCACTTCGACTCCGCTCAGTACAAGCCGCTCAGCGACCGGCGTTAAGAATTCCGGTCATCGAGCGGAGTCGAGATGTCTTTTCTTACCTCTCCTTCGTCACTAAGGCCATCATGCAAATCAAAGCCGCCGTTTGCCGCGCGCCGGGCGCGCCACTATCCATTGAAACACTGGAGCTGGAAGCGCCACGCGATACGGAAATTCTAGTGCGCGTGGTTGCCACGGGCGTGTGTCACACCGACATGGTGGTGCGCGATGGTCATTTGCCGACGCCGCAACCGGTGGTGCTGGGACATGAAGGCGCAGGCATCGTGGAGAAAATCGGCAAGTCGGTCACCAAGGTGAGCATCGGCGATCATGTGGTGATGACTTTCAATTCCTGCGGTCATTGCCACAGTTGCGCCGACAATGCGCCAACCTATTGCCATGAATTTTTCCCGCGTAATTTCTTTGCTACACGTGCCGATGGTTCCAGCGCGTTGTCCAAAAACGGCGAACGCATACACGGCAACTTCTTCGGGCAATCTTCGTTCGCCACGCACGCGCTGTGTCATGAACGAAACATCGTCAAAGTACCGAAGGACGCGCCGCTAGAATTGCTTGGGCCATTGGCTTGCGGCGTGCAGACCGGCGCCGGTGCGGTTATCAACGCATTGAAAGTCGGTGCAGGCAAATCGTTTGCCGTGTTTGGTGCAGGCTCGGTCGGGTTATCGGCAGTAATGGCGGCAAAAATTGTTGGCGCTACCACCATTGTCGCGGTGGATGTAAACGATGCGCGCCTAGCATTCGCTAAGGAAGTCGGCGCTACGCACACCATCAACTCCAACCATGAAAACGTCGTCGCAGCCATGCAGAAGCTGCCCGGCGGTGGACTCAACTTTGCATTGGATACAACGGGCTTGGGTGCAGTAATTCGCAATGCGGTGCTGTGCTTGGCGCCACGCGGCACCTGCGGCGTACTGGGCGCTTCACCCATGGGCAGCGAAATCACCCTGGACGAAGTGCATTTCATGAGCGGCGGTCGGCGACTGATCGGGATTGTCGAAGGTGAATCCAATCCAGACCTGTTCATCCCCATACTAGTGGAGCTACACGCCCAAGGCCGCTTCCCGTTCGACAAGATGATGAAGTTCTACTCGATGGAACAAATCAACGACGCCATCCATGATTCCGAAACCGGCCATACGATCAAACCCATTCTAAGAATCGCCTAAGAACCACTGACCATGCCGCTACATCCCATTGCACAAGCGATAGTCGACCAACTGGCGACACAACCACCGCTGCATACTCTGTCGGTTGCCGATGCGCGCGCCAACATGCGTGAGTTCACTAAGGCGGCGGGTTCCGGCGAACCAGTCGCTGCTGTGGAAGATCGTTCGATTCCAGGCGGCATCAACGGCATACCGGTGCGCATCTATACACCGGCAGCTTCAGGTCCCTTTCCGATGCTGGTTTATTTTCATATGGGTGGTTGGACACTGGGTGATCTCGATACCGCCGATGTCACTTGTCGCGCGATCTGCAATGCTGCTACGTGTATCGTAGCGTCCGTCAACTATCGGCACGCGCCCGAACATAAGTTTCCCGCCGCAGTGGATGATGCTTATGAGGCAACGTGCTGGCTGGCAGCGCATGCCGGCGACTTCAACGGCGATGCCACTCGGCTAGCGGTCGGCGGCGCCAGCTCAGGCGCCAACTTGGCCGCAGTCGTAGCGCGGCGTGCACGCGATCAAGCACAGCCACGCATCAAGTATCAAGTGTTGACAGTGCCGGTGACCAACTATGCTTTCGACACCGGTTCTTATCAAGAATGCGCTCAAGGCTATGGTCTGGAAAAGGCCACTGGTGAATGGTTCTGGAACAACTACCTAACCAACCCCAATGATGGAGAAAATCCCGATGCGTCGCCTCTGCGCGCCAAGGACTTACGCAATCTGCCGCCAGCGTTGGTGATGACCGCGGAATACGATCCGTTACGCGACGAGGGCGCAGCTTACGCACAACGTCTGGCAGAGGCCGGTGTGCCGGTCACCTACCGGTGTTATGCGGGCATGATTCATATGTTTCTGGGCGCTGAATCCATCGCGGACATCAGCCAGCAGTTGCGTGCGGCATTCGCTGAAGAGGACGGAAAGTAGTTTTTGCGCGCCGGCCGTCTAAGAAGGGTCTGATTGAGCCGCGCTGAATATTCAAAGCGCGCATCTCAGCTCACCTCAACTC
>JANMSB010000324.1:0-5612 GCA_031388915.1 Pseudomonadota bacterium
GTGCGTTAAGATCTGCCAAGAATATTCACGCCTGTAACAAATAGAAGCGAACCGTGTTATTCGTAGGGTTCGGTTGCTAACGATGGAATCGGTCTCATGAAGTGGATTGCCTTACTATTTCTGACAACGGGTTTGCTAACCGCCTGCAGCAAACCGGACGCCAGCCCTGGCAGCGATGGTGCCCATGCTGCGGCACCCGCCGGCACCACCAGCAAGACACTCTTACTGTCGCCAGAAGACATTCTCACCATGCGCAGCAACGCCCTGGTATCCGGCCCATCGATTACCGGCTCGGTGCAGCCTGAGCGACGCGCCGACTTGCGGGCCGAGGTGGCGGCCGTGGTGTTGCAAGTGCTGAAAGAAAATGGCGATACGGTACGACGCGGCGATTTGCTGGTGCGCTTGGATGACACCGCCATCCGCGACAATCTCAACTCCGCCGAAGCCTCAGCACGCTCGGTCACCCAGGCGTACGAACAGGCCGAGCGCCAGCTACAACGCCTGAGCAAGTTGCGCGAATCCGGCATGGTGTCGACGCAGGCGGTAGAAGATGCCGAGATTCAGCGCAACAACGCGCAAAGCGATCTGCAAGCGGCCAAGAGTCGCGCCGCGCAGGCACGCCAACAGTTGCAACGCACCGAAGCGCGCGCCCCGTTCGACGGCATTGTCAGCGACCGCAAGGTGTCGGCCGGCGACACCGCGCAGATCGGCAAGGAACTCGTCAAAGTTATCGACCCCGGTAGCATGCGCTTTGAAGGCCTGGTATCGGCCGACAGTATCGGCTCCGTCAAAGTCGGGCAAACCGTGGTGTTTCGCGTGCATGGTTATGCGGAACAGGATTTCACCGGCAAAGTAGCGCGAGTGAATCCCGCTGCCAACGCCACCACCCGCCAAGTTGAAGTGCTGGTGAATTTTGCCGACGCCAAACAGCAACCAAAACTCGCCGGCCTGTATGCCGAAGGCCGCATCGAAACCAGTACTACGGCGAGCCTGACCATTCCCGCCAGCGCGCTGGTGCAGGACGGCGAGCAAGCCTTTGCCTGGCGCGTGAACAACGACCGGTTGCAAAAAGTCAGCTTGGATATAGGCGACCGCGACGCACGCAGCGGCGAGTTTGCACTGAAGAGCGGTCTGACTGCCGGAGATAAGTTGCTGCGTTATCCAAGCGCCGCCTTGACCGACGGCCAGCAAATCCAGATGGCCGTAGCATCTAGTATGTCGTCCAGCGCGACCTAACCGGCCTGCCTTAACCGGACTACGGCACCACTATGTTTTTATCCGATTTCAGCATCAGACAGCCGGTAACCACCGTAGTAGTCGTCATCACGCTCATGTGTTTTGGCTTGATGGCGCTGAACAAGCTGCGCGTCAATCACATGCCTGACGTCGACCAGCCGGTGATCGTGGTCAACGTACCGTATCCGGGTGCATCGCCGGAAACGGTGGAGCGCGAGATTATCGACCGCGTTGAAAAATCCCTGCAAAGCATTCCGCAGGTGTATCAGATCCGCTCCACGGCCTATGAGAGCCGAGCCAACATCGTCATTCTCTTCAACTTCGACAAAAACATGGTTGAGGCCTCCGACGAAATCCGCAACGCCATCGCGTCGGTGCGCCACAAATTGCCGGTGGAAATGCGCGAACCTATCTTGCAGCGTATCGATCCTTCGGCGCAGCCCATCATGCAACTGGCGCTGTCGTCGAATACGCTGTCGCACGCGGAGATATCGCGCTTGGCGGAAGACACGCTGGCCGACAAATTCCGCGCCATTGACGGCGTCTCGGTGGTCAACGTCGACGGTTCCCTGCGCCGCGAACTGTCGGTGTTGCTGCGTGCGGAAAAGCTGCGCGAGTACAACATTTCAGTGACCGAAGTAGTCAACGCATTGCGCAACCAGAACACCACCGCACCCGTCGGACGCGTTAAAGGCCCGCTTGACGAGCAGAGCATTCGTCTGGTGGGACGCATCGAGTCGCCGGCCGAGTTCGAAGCAATCGTACTTAAGCGCCGTGGCAATGAAATCGTGCGTTTGGGACAGGTTGCCACGGTTGAAGATGGCTTTGCCGAAGTATCCGGCTTCAGCCTGCGCAACGGACAACCGAACGTCGGCATTTCCGTGGTCCGCTCGCGCGATGCCAGCACCGTCTCGGTAGCCGATGAAGTGCGCGAGGCGGTCGCAGCAACCAATCTCGAGTTGCCTGCCGGCACTACATTGGAAATCACCCGCGACGGCGGCGAGCAGGCAGAAAGCAGCCTGAATAATGTCATCGAAGCGCTGCTGTTCGGCGCAGTGCTCACCATCTTGGTGGTGTACGCCTTCTTAAATTCGTGGCGCTCTACGCTGATTACCGCCTTGAGTTTACCCACCTCGGTGATGACGGCCTTCATTGCAGTGTGGGCATGCGGCTTCACACTCAACTTCATGACCCTGTTGGGGCTGTCGCTGGCCATCGGCGTGCTGATCGACGATGCCATCGTGGTGCGCGAAAACATCGTGCGTCACATGGAACGCGGCGTGGATCGCAAAACCGCAGCCAGCGTCGGCACGCAGGAGATTGGCCTGGCCGTCACCGCCACTACTTTCTCGATCATTGCCGTGTTTATACCGGTCGCATTCATGGGCGGCGGCGCGGGCGAGTGGTTCCGGCCGTTCGCACTCACCGTCACCGCGTCGGTGTTGGTAAGTTTGTTTATTTCCTTCACCCTCGACCCGATGTTATCGGCCTATTGGGGGGACCCACCCGGCTACGCGGAACAGCCAAAGCGAGGCATCAGTCTGTGGCTGGCGAAGTTCAACGCCTGGTTCAATCATCAGTCCGATCGCTATGGCAACATGATTGCATGGGCTCTGCACCAACGTCGCTCCATGGCAGCCATTGCCGGTGCGAGCTTTGTCGGGGCCTTGTTGCTGATGATATTTTTCGTCGGCACAAGCTTCATGCCCGCGACCGATTCGGGAAATATTGCCATCGAGGTGCGCACGCCTTCCTCGGCCAGTCTTGAATACAACAAACTCAAACTTGAAAAAGCGGCGGAGCTGGCGCGCACCTTGCCGGAAACCGTGGCAACCAATACCAACGTCAATGCCGGTGGCGGTCGCATTTATGTCGACATCGGCAAAAGCACCGAACGCCAGCGTTCCGCCGCTGAGATCGGCACGGACTTGCGTCAGCTCTTGGCGCGCCTGATCGGCGCGGAATATACAGTGGTAGACGACCTGAGCACCGGCATACAAAAGCCGGTGCGCATACAGTTCTCCGGGCCGGATGCGCGGCGCTTGATGTCCATCGCCACCGACTTCATGGCCAAGCTGACCACGGTTCCCGGCGCGGTTGATGTCGGCCTTTCCGAGTTGGAACCCAAGGACGAATTGAAAATTGAACTCAATCGCGGCTTGGCCAACTCGCTGGGGATTTCAGTGGGTGACGCGGCGCAGACATTGCGTGTGGCATTTGCCGGTGTCGAAGTGGGCGACTGGATGGACCCCACCGGCGAGTCGCGCGACGTGGCGGTGCGGCTGCATCCCGATGATCGTGTCAGCACCGCCAACATCGAGCATTTGCCGATCCCGGTAACGGGCAGCCCACTCAGTAATGGAAGTGTGATGGTGCCGCTCAATCAAGTCGCCACCGTCACCATGGGCAAGGGCCCCGCGCAGATACAGCACTCGGATGGCAAACGCATGATCGCCGTATCGGCCAACGCACAGGGACGCTCGTCCGGCGATGTCACCGCAGACGCATTGAAGATTGCCCAACAGATCGACTTCCCCGCCGGTTACGGTCTCGAATTGGGCGGCGCAGCGCGCAATCAGCAAGAGGTCTTCGGCGCCATGATCACCGCACTGCTGATGGGCATTGCGTTGATGTATTTGATTCTGGTCATTCAGTTCGGTTCGTTCACTGCGCCGCTGCCGGTGATGCTGTCGTTGCCGTTAAGCCTCATCGGCGTGGTCTTGGCATTGCTGATAACTGGCTGCACGCTCAACCTCATGAGCTTGATCGGCATCATCATGTTGATGGGGCTGGTCGCCAAAAACGCGATTCTGTTACTCGACTGTGCACGCAAGGAAGAAGCACAGGGCGCCGATCGCGAAGAAGCATTGATGCATGCCGGACGCGCGCGGCTACGCCCGATCCTGATGACGACCCTGGCGTTGATTGCCGGCATGCTGCCGGTGGCAATTGGCCTGGGCGACGGCGGCGAATTCTATCGACCGATGGCGGTAGCCATCATCGGCGGCACCATTACTGCCACGCTGCTGACGCTGCTGGTGGTGCCGACGTTCTACGACAGCATTGAAATCGCCCGCGAACATGCCGTGGCGAAATTCCAAGCGCGCAGCATTCGTTGGAATGCGTTGGCAGCGTTCATGGTCACGCTGTTTGAAGCGATCTTGACGCTGTTGTTCGTGCGTTTGCTATATCGCTTGCTGCGTAGGGTCTGGCAGCCGCAACTGACGACTGCCGCTTAAGGAAGACCCGACAACCTCCCCTCTGTCATTTCGAGCGTCGCGAGAAATCTTTCCGTGCCCAGAGCTTGTAGCATCACTCAATAGATTTCTGCCTTCGGTCGAAATGACAGAGGGGAATGGAATGAAGCCGCCCTTGCCCAAGCAAGCCGAACTACACGCCACGCTGAACTTTAATCTCGCTGAGAATCTGCGAGCACCCATCGTCCAGCAAATCGAGCACCTGCTCGAAACCACTCGCGCCACCGTAGTAGGGATCGGGCACCTCGGCAACCGAATGCACCCGGCAGTACTCGCAAAAGCGCTTGATCTTGTGGCGGTTGTGCGCGGTGGACAGACTCACTAAGTTGGTGAAGTTTTCGTAGTCCATCGCCAACACCAAATCGAAACTGTCGAGATCGGCGCGCGTCACTTGCCGTGCAACACCCGTCATGGGCAGGCCGCGCTTGATACCAGCGGCACGCATACGCGCATCGGGCGGCTCGCCGGCGTGATAACCAATGATGCCGGCCGAGTCGCACAGCACTTCGTCTGCCAAGCCCGCATCCCGCAGCAGCTTGCGCATGACATTCTCGCCCGCCGGCGAACGACAAATGTTACCCATGCACACAAACAGTATCGACGTGATCGGCGTTGGCGATGCAGGCATATGACACACATCAATATCAGTGGGATGTTGACCACAATTTAACGCAGTTCGGCCACATCGTCGCCCAGTAAATCGGTGTTCGCCGCAGCGTCAATCCGTAGCCACGCTACTCACCGTGATCTGCTGGTCGGAACGCTTCGATGGCGGCACATCGTTCCTGCTTGGCCGAACCCGGTAGAATCCGGCTATGACGCTTACGCCACACATTACCCTTGACGCGCTCGACCAACTACGCGGCATTGTCGGCCCGGCCGGCTACCTCGACCAACCTGGCGACATAGAGCCGTTTCTGATAGATCATCGCAAACTGTATCGCGGCGCGACGCCGCTGGTGTTGCGTCCGAATAGCACTACGCAGGTATCGCAGATTCTCAAGCTATGTAATGAACAGCGCATCGGCGTGGTGCCGGTGGGTGGCAACACCAGTTATTGCGGTGGCGCCACACCCTCTAGCGATGGCGCGCAGATTGTCATCTCGCTGGCGCGCTTGA
>JANMSB010000104.1:0-8358 GCA_031388915.1 Pseudomonadota bacterium
CTGGCGTAACCAGTACGCGGAGAAGAAAGAGGATGCTTTTCCTGGCCAGGGTCGTGGCAGCGGGATGTCGGCAGAGAATGCCCGCTTGAAGCGTGAGCTTGAGCAGGTCAAAGAAGAGCGCGACATTTTAAAAAAAGCGATGGCCTTCTTCGCGAGAGAGTCACGATGAGATACCGCTTCATTCGTGAGCAGCATGACTGGCACAGTGTGAAGACCCTGTGTCGCGTGATGAAGGTCAGTCGCGGTGGATACTACGATTGGCTGAAGCGTCAACCGAGCGAGCGCCAGCGTGAGGATGATCGCTTGGGAAAGAAGATAGAGCAATTGCACTACCAATTCAGGGAAGCCTACGGAGCGATCCGTTTGAGCGACGAACTACAGGTTCGGGGTGAGCTATGCAGTCGCCACCGAGTGGCTCGATTGAAACGTGCGCGGGCGCTATGGACGAAGCGTCGGCGTCGCTTCGTCGTGACGACCAAGGCAAATCCTGGGCACGTGCGCTATCCCAATCTATTGGCACGACAGTTCGCCGCACCGACAGCCAATCGAGTTTGGGTGGGCGATGTCACCAGTGTCTGGACGCTGGAGGGTTGGCTATATCTGGCGGTATTGCTCGACCTGCACTCGCGACGAGTTATCGGTTGGTCGATGGGATCGGCCTGTGGAGACGAGTTGACACTGGCCGCGCTACAGATGGCACTGGATCTGCGCAAGCCCAGACCTGGGCTACTACATCACACAGATCGCGGTGCGCACTATACCAGTGATCGCTATCAAGCTCAGCTTCGAGGGCATGGAGTGATCTGCAGCATGAGCCGCGTCGCGAACTGTCTCGACAACGCGGCGGCCGAAAGCTTCTTCTCGACGCTAAAGAATGAACTCACTCTGCACGAGCGGTTCAAGACAAAGGCCGAGGCACGCGCATCGATCTTCGAGTTCATTGAAATGTTCTACAATCCCGTGCGGCAACACTCGTACTTGGACGGTATGAGTCCGACTGAGTTCGAGAAAGTAACCGCGCGGTTAACTACGTGTCCGTGAAAGGCTGGTCAGCTCAACCGGCACCGTTCACTGCCGTTTACTGCGGGCACTTCCTAGCCCCTCTCGCCTGACCCTGGCACTCGGTGACCCCGATGACGCCCGCGTATTCAATCTCTACCGTGTTGCATGGAAGACATGGCCGTGATACCTGACCCACGCCCTGCGCATCACCCCGGAAAATTCCCCCGCCAATTTCACATTATTGAACCCCACTCTCAGGAGCACTTCCTCCATACATTGTCGGTTAAATCTCCACCATGAACGGGAGTCCAAACCTCTGGCTCGTGTACCAACGAACTCCATCAGCGGTGCATCAGACTTGGATCCAAACAGATCAGATGAAATAATCAGCTTTGATTTGCAGAGTGGCACTACAGCATTCAAAGCTGCAAATGGCGAGAATAAGTGAACCAATATGTCCCCTAGAAAAACCAAGTCAAAAGTCTCGCCACCCAACTGAGAGCCAATATTATAAATCGACGAATAAATTCGCCTGATGGAAGCATTTTTTTGTGCCTGACAAAATTTGAAGGGTCCATCCAGATGACAATAAAATGCCTCTTGTGGCGTAGCAGCCTGATGAAAGTGCATCAGACTTGTCACAATTTTCTCGTTCTCTCCGTGAACCATGTCCCATTCAGAAAGCGACGGCAGCTCAACAGATACAACGTTAGCGCCGCGCTTTGCAAACTCAAAAGCAAAAAAACCAGTAGCCGACCCCACATCCAGAACGGTCATGCCAGTCATGTTTTCTGGAAAACAAAACCCTGCAAGGCTGTTGCGATAGTCATAGTCACCGGGGGTGACAATGCCATCGGCAACCTCTACCGAATGATACCAATAGAACTTTTCGATCCTCGGGAAAGTGGTATCTGCTGAAAATTTGTTGAAGGCAGCAACTTGTTCTTCGTAGATTTTTTTTGCCTGCTGAATTTCCCGTGCACGCTTGATTTTCTTGAAATACGCCATGAATCCCTCTTTCCTGTTTCAAAAAACTATCAATACAGAATATATCCAACGCATAGAAAAGACCATCCGACCATTGGGAACCTGTGCCGGGTCGGACGTTAGGTTGCAGTGGCCCCGACCGTTAAGACAATCAGCCAAGTGGCGTTTTCTATCTCTCAAGCGTAGACAGTAGGTCCGTGAGGGCAGACCGGAGCCGGTTGAGCTAACCAGCCTTTCACGGACACGTCGTTAACCGCGCTCTAGCTCGCTCGAACTGCATTGGGCTTAGCCCGTCCAGATGCGAGTGCTGTCGCACGGGATTGTAGAACAACTCAATGAACTCGAATATTGCCGGACGCGCCTGTGCGCGTGTCATGTATCGCTCGTGCAATGTCTGCTCGTTCTTTAGCGTCGGGGGACAGTGGTGTCAGGCCAAAGGTTAGAAGGTATTGTGGACCCCGGCCGTCTCTAAACTCGCATGCAATGCCTTAATCGCAGCGCGCGGGCCCGCTTGCACGAACTTTACCAAGGCACGTGCCGTGCCCGCTGACCTGGTGCGGTTCTGTTGCCAATTCTTCAGCGTCTTTACCGGCACGCTGATCAGGCGGCGAATTCGGTTTAATGAGTGGCACAGGGCCGTCGGATCGCAGGTATTGTCACTGAGACTAGTCATGCCGCACGTGGCACTCTAACCTTCACCGCCACATCAACCCGCGCACCGAGTAGATTGATGATCGCCATCAATCGATCGACCGTGAAGCGGCTCAAGTCTGCAGTGCGGATGCGCGAAAAATCTGCGGCGGCAATGCCAGTTTTGGCGTGCGCAGCCCGTGTACTCAAGCCATCCTTGTCCATCCGTTTGATGATCTCGGCAGCCAAAATCGCTTTGAGTTGTTCAACGTCTGCGTAGGGACGCTTGACGTCACGGTAGACATTGCCGCTGCCACGGGTCACTTCAATTCGTTCACTCATCGCAACATCTCCCGCAAGCGCTTCAATCTATCTCTTACCAAATCAATTTCATGCTGCGGCGTTTTAATGCCATGCGTGGATTTTTTCTGAAAGGCATGTACCACCCACACATCCGACCCAAGCTGTACGGTGTACATGACGCGAAACGCATTACCCATATACGGAACGCAACTTCCAGTACACCAGAACCAAGTCCCTTCAATGGCTTGGCTATGTCTGATTTGCCGCCTTCGGCAGCAATGGTCAAAGCCGCCAAGCAAATCGACTGAGCCTCGTCAGGAAATTTGTTGAATTCCTTCAACGCCGCCCATGACTTTAACGTGGCCCAGGATATTGGTCGCGTCTTCCTTGTCATGTGGCGACTTTTGCACAGCCGGCAATCCGATGTCAAATATGACAACGAATGGCAGACCGGTGCCCAGAGTGCGTCAAAGATGCCGGTTTCGGTCTTTCGGTTGTTGCTCCCAGATGCGGCTCTATCGTCTGTTAGTATCGGAATTGCACGAGCATGTCGCCTCGCTGGTTCAGGGCGTCATCAGCCAACGCCAACCGACGCGCAGCCAACAACGTGATGCGTTTATCCGCTTGAAGTCAGCATAGCGATAACACAACTTGAGATAACGCCCGTCCCCAGGCCAACCGTTCGCGGTGACGACTGACCCAACATGGGAAGCTGTCTATGTTTGCAATAGTCCTGTTATAAAGGGCTTTGCCCTTCAGCGGACTTGCGTTCATGGCCATCAGCTACAAACCGGCCTTCCTCAAACGGCTTGCCCGGCATCGTAAGCGACAGCGCTGGGATCTGACCGCCCTGCTCAACGCGGCGGATGTCCGTGCGCCGCGTCCCTACCGGCATTTGTGGTTGATCCGGCTGGCGGAGTGGATTCGCGGCACCCAGTCGAGCCACGTTGGCACTAACTGGCCGGTGCGTCGCATTCGCCACTTGCTGAATCTGTTGGAGCGTAATCCGGAACTGGAACAACGTGTCGCCAGTGTCATTGGTATGGCGCTCACGGAGTTGGACGATCAGAGTCTGTGGGCAGATTTCGGCTTTGCACCACGCAGCGCCTTCCTTAGCGAATTTTCCGAACGCATGCGCCGGCACTTTCTTCCCGACACGCCGGACACCATCGATCTGGGTACGTTGTTACGGATGACATTCACCCAACCCGTCGATGCCGAATGGCTGGCCGCATTGGATCCGGCGACCTTGCAACGTATCGCCGCTATGATTTGCCGGCATGTCGATGTACCCACCTTGCGGCCCTGGCATCGCACCGCGATCGATGCCATTGAGCAACTGGCCAGCCAGGTGCGCGTCTCAGGCACCTCGAGCGTTATGCGTCAGCGGATGGACGACAGCGTGCAGGAGCAACGCCCCTTTCATGCCTTGACCGAGGCCGCAGAGCGGCTGCAACAGGCCTACCAGCGCGGCGAGGCCGGGGTGATTGCTGATAGCAGCGCTCGTTTGCGCACGGTACTGGAACAATGCCGCCACTATGCAGAAACCATCTACCAGAATCTGGATGACTACGGCATCTCAGTCGATGTGATATTCGAAATCCATCAACTACGCGAGCGCACCCGGCGCATCGACAATCTGCTCACCACATTGATAGGCGCCGAACGGTTCACGACCATCACACAATTGTTAGCCGACATGGTTCGCGATGATCAGCAGCGGCGTGGCGTGCGCGCCCTGTTCGCTCATCACTACTCGATGCTGGCGCGCAAGGTGGCGCAGCGCAGCGGCGAGATTGGTGAGCATTACATCACCAGCACTCGCGCTGAGTTCTTCAGTATGTTGCGCAAGGCTTTGATAGGTGGCGCCGTACTGGCAGTGACTACATTCGTTAAGTTCATGTTGGCGGCGCTGGGCATGCCACCGTTCTGGAGTGGTTTGTGGGCCGGCATCAACTATGCCGGCAGCTTTGTCGCCATTCACTTGCTGCATGGCGCAGTGGCGACCAAGCAGCCGGCGATGACGGCGCCCGCGCTGGCAGCCAAGTTGCAGCATGTGGAAGACAGTGCGGGGTTAAACGAATTCGTCGCCGAAGTCGCCAAACTCATTCGTTCGCAATTTGCCGGGATTGCTGGCAACTTGTTGGCGGTGACGCCGCTGGTGCTGGGTATTCAACTCATCGCCTGGCAAATCACCGGTGCGCCCGCCATCAGCACTGACAAGGCCATGCACATCCTGCATGACAGCACCTTGCTGGGGCCGAGTGTTTTCTATGCGGCATTTACCGGCATCATCTTGTTCATCGGCAGCCTGTGCGGTGGCTGGACCGAGAACTGGTTTCTGTGGCATCGACTGGACAGCGCTATCGCTTGGAACCCGCATTCGGTGGCATTCCTGGGTTCGGCGCGAGCACAGCGTTGGTCATCGTGGTGGCGCAACAATATCTCCGGCATGGCTTCCAACATCTCGCTAGGACTGATGCTGGGCTTGGTGCCTATCATTGCGCAATTCTTTGGCCTGCCGCTGGAAGTCCGGCATGTCACGCTGGTAACCGGCCAGGTGATGGCCGCTGCCGGCACACTAGGCAGCGCAGCCCTTCACGAGCCGGCATTCTGGTGGTGCCTGGCTGCTATTCCGTTGATTGGAATGTTTAACCTGATCGTGAGCTTCATATTGGCGTTTCTGGTTGCCATACGTTCCCGAGGCATCGAAGTGAAAGATCGGCAGCGTATTGCTCGCGCCGTGCTCAGCAACCTGCGCCGACGGCCTGTTGATTTTATTTATCCACCACGACAACCCGACCCTATCGACGCAACTGCGCCATCACGCTGAACGGATAAGTAAGCAACTGTAGCTCAACCCGAAGTCCTAGCTCGACAACGGCACTTCTGCCTGTGGATATGGGATCACCAACAGCAAACTAATGACTACTTGCACCAGCACGGCCACCGCCAACGGCACTATCGACTGACCATCCATGAATGGCGCGACGAGCTGCGTGCCCAGGGCGCTGGCCAGTAGCAGTGCCAGTACCAGCATTGCCGAGGCTCTGCCCATCTGCGACGGCGGCAATGCCAGCGCTTCACTAAACGCCGAGGGGCCGCGAATCGCAAGCGAGCCGCAGAAGCCGCACCAGAACACTGCGACACCGGCAAATGAAACCGGCAACAGCAAAGCAGATAGCAATAGCCCAACACACAACACCACCTGTAACGTGGCGCCAAGTTGCACCGCGCGCGCCGGACCGATGCGATGACTGATGCGTCCCGACTGACTGGCCATCACCATGAAGGTCGCCACTCCCAGCACCTGCAAGGTGGCAAATGCAGAAACCTGCAACCCCAGCGCATTGACCACCAGTTGCGGCGCACTAGCTACAAAGGTCAACAAGCCGCCGACACACAACGCATGCGACAGGGCGAGTCGTCGGTACTTACGATTCGCCAAAATGCGGCGATAACTGGCATCCACCGAATGGTCCAAGCCGGGCAGCTCGACCGGCGTGACACGCACAATCAACGGCAGCGCCACCACGCTCATGATCGCCACAATCCAGAACAGACCGCGCCAATCGACGCTGAGCAACAACGCCGCACCCAATACCGGTCCGGCTGCCGGCACCATTGCTTCGATCATGGAAATCGCCGCAATGCCGCGCACGGCATCGGTGTCATCCAGCATGGCGCGAATCACACTCGGCGACACCACCGTGGAGACACCGGCAGCCAGCCCTTGCAACAGCCGCATTGTCAGCAGCACGTCGATGTTGGAGGCCAGCGCCGCACCCGCACTGGCCAGCGCCAGCAGGCTGCCGCCGACCAACACCGCGCGCCGCGGTCCCCAATGCTTCATGAGTTCCGCCCAGAGCAATTGCGACACCGCCAACCCCGCGAAAAATATCGCCACCGTGGCCTGCGCCAAAGTGACATCGATGCCCAACGCTTCTTGCAAGCGCGGTACCGCCGGCAGATACAAATCCGCCGCCAGCATACTTGTGCAGGTGATGGCGGCGAGCGGCAGGACGGTGCGAAGGGAAGCGCGGGACATTGATGAACCACTACCAAGTTTATAAGTTGGCTAAGGTATCAAGGCGCTGTGACCAAGACTAGCTCTAGGCTTGGAATCAAGCGGACGAGCGCAATAAATTGCGCCCGCCATGGATGGCGGTAATACCAGAAACGCAGGAGCAGTTTCTGGTGCGCCCCGACACTCAGCAAATCTTCCCCTGAGTAGGAGTGTGATTCATCGCACCCGCCAACTGAACCAATTCGTGCAACGATGCGAGCCCACAGTTGCCGACAGATTCCCAAGGCCCCGGCCTTCTGCTATGAATGACACTCATCGATGCACGGACACTTCCAGGAGCATTGCTATGCCAGTTAATCAATCCGGAAACGACACGCCCACCTATTCTCGCAAGACCCACCTTGTGGTTCGAGCAAGCATTGTCGTATTGATGGCCGGCAGTGTGGCCAGTTGTTACGACGATGACGACGACTGGTATTTTCGATCCTACGACGTCCCCAACTCCGTGGTCATTGCCGATCTGAACGCCGATGGCGCTGCCGATTTGGCGGTGGCCGCAACGCGCGAAGCCGGCGGCTATCCCGATGCCGGGTTCGCGTCGGTCATTCTGCAAAACTTCAGTACACCGGGCAGTTTTCAACGCGGCGTGGATATGTCGGTGGGCGGCAATCCTGCCATTCTGGCGGTAGGCGATCTGGATGCCACGGGCGATGCAGATTTGGTGGTAGCCAACACCAGCACCGGCAATGTGTCGGTGCTGTTGCAAGGGGCTACCGCAGGTCAGTATGTCGCGGCACGCAACATCGCTACCGGCGGTGTTCCCTACGATGTGACGATTGGCGATCTCAACAACGATGGCTTGAATGATATTGCTGTCGCCAATGCCGCCAGCAGCGGTACCGCCACCAATACGGTAATCGTGTTGTTTCAAAATTCGGCAAGCGTCGGCAACTACTTGGCCCCGGTGACGCTCGATGCCGGCAACCTGACTACCGCAGTAGCCATCGGCGATGTGAATGGCGATGCCTTACCAGACTTAGTAGTGACCAGCTTTGACACTGCCGGTAACAACGGCCGCGTCTCCGTGTTCAGGCAAGATGCGGCGAATGCCGGACAGTTTCTCACCCGACTGGATTTTGCCGCCGGCGCGCGGCCAATGTCGGTGCGGATTGCCGATCTCAATGGCGATGCGTTACCCGATCTCGCCATTGCCAATGAAGGCCCGGGCTCCAGCGGCGTCGGCTCCTCTGGCGTATCCATCTTGTTGCAAGATGCCAGCACACTCGGAACCTTTCTCGCGCCGGTGACTTACGCCACCGCATCCGGCGCGATTCACGCCGTGGTCGGCGACTTAAATGGCGATAGCCGTCCCGACTTGGTAGTGGCCAATCTAGGCGGCTCGCGTGCCG
>JANMSB010000125.1:0-13442 GCA_031388915.1 Pseudomonadota bacterium
GCGCGCGCGGTCTGCGCCGCCAGCTCATCGAGATTCGGCCAGGGCGCTTCGGGGTTAACGTGATCGGGCGTGAGCGGCGAGATACCGCCCCAGTCGTTGATGCCCGCAGCAATGAGTTCGGTGAGGTCGCCTGCATAAAGATTGGGCGGCGCTTGAATGCTCATTTGATCGCCGAGGATCAGGCGCGCAGCGGCTACCGTCCAGCACAGCTCATCCATGGAAGGTTCCGGCGCAGCGTGCATCTTGGTGCCCGGTTTGGCGCGGAAGTTCTGCACGATAATTTCCTGGATGTGTCCGTAACGATCAGACAACTCGCGCAACGCCAGCAAGGCATCAATACGTTCGCGGCGCGTTTCACCAATACCGATGAGAATGCCGCTGGTCATGGGCACGCGCGCTTCGCCCGCCGAGCGCAATGTTTCCAGACGTCGCGCCGGCACTTTATCGGGTGAACCAAAATGCGGACCGCCGCGTGCGCACAATCGATCCGACGCCGACTCGAGCATGATGCCCATCGAAGGCGCGACCCGCTTCAATCGCGCCAACTGTTCTGCGTTCATCAGTCCCGCATTCAGATGCGGCAACAAACCCGTTTCGCGTAACACCAAGTCGGCAACGTGTTGCAGATAGTCGAGCGTGCTGGCGAAGCCCAGTTGCGCCAAGGCTTCGCGTGCTCGCGCATAACGTAATTCTGGTTGATCGCCCAGCGTGAACAGCACTTCCTTGCAACCCAGTGCCGCGCCCTGTTGCGCAATGCGCAGCACGTCTTGCGGTTCAAGGTAGGGCTTGGTGAGCTTGCGTGGTGTTTGCGCGAAGGTGCAGTAGTGGCACACGTCGCGACACAGTTGCGTCAACGGGACGAATACCTTGCGCGAATAACTAATGCGCGTGCCCCAGCCGCGTTCGCGCAACTCGGTACTCAACGGTGCGAGCGTGCGCCAGTCATCATGATTCAATAACGCATAGGCTTGCTCGTTCGTGGGCCGTTGTTGCAGCCATGCGCTCAAGCTTGCAGCGGGTTGTAGCGGGTGAATCATCGATTCACTCCGGCTACTTCGCGACAACGTTCCAGCTGCGTATCTGTCTGCCACAGTGTTGGCAATAACTGCTGTGCTGGTGCGCCGCCTTTAATGCGTAAGTATTCAAGGTCCGCCGCGACATCCAAATCCAGCGCCAAGGCCTCTGACTCCAGGACGCGCGCTGGCACGCCTGCTAGTTCTGCTACGCGTAAATGTTGTCGGAAACTATCGCCACCAAAACACGGCGCGATCACCTCTGGTGGCGTACACAACAAGGCATTCGTGCCTAGGCCATGACGATCGGGCACGATGACTACACTGGCCACGCCAGGCTGCGTATCGGCGAGCGCCATCAACTGTTGCAACGCGGTGGGTGACACCAGCGGCAAATCACCCGCGATCATCAGCAAGCGTTCCAAGTGCAAGGGTTGCAAGTGGCGCACGGCGGAAGCGAATGCACTGGCGGTGCCAAAGTCCACTGCATGACGAATAACTTCCGCATGCAGCGAGCGGGCGAAGGTTGCGACTTCGGCACTGGCGGTGACCACTGCCACCACTTCGATGCCCGGGGTGGCATGCAAGGCGCGAATCACCCGTTCGGCAAGCGCAAAGAACAGTTGCCGACGCTGCACGGTACTGAGCACAGTCGCCAGTCGGGACTTGGCTTCATCGGGTGATTTCAGTGGCACTACGGCCCACATCAGCGCTTGCTCCTGGATAGCTGTTTACCAATGCTAGCCGAAGTTCGCGCGCAGGCGGGGCGCAATCTGCTCGCCGAACAGTTTAAGGAAGCGCGCTTGATCCGGGCCCGGTGCGTGGAACACTAGATGATTGAAACCTAGCTCGATGTAGCGCCCAATTTTTTCCACGGCTTCCGCTGGATCGCTGCTGACGATCCAGCGCGAGGCGGCGCGTTCCACTGGCAGCGCATCGGCCAGCTTTTCCATTTCCAGCGGATCTTCGACGTTGACTTTCTCTTCGGGAGTGAGGGCGAGCGCGCCCCAGAAACGCGTGTCTTGCAGTGCGCGCGCGCGGTCGGTGTCGAACGAGAGTTTGATTTCAATCATGCGATCGAATGACGTCGAGGGTTGGCTCCGCTTGTGCAGCCCCGCGTCGAGGTTCGGCAGTAACGTCTCGGTATACAGCTCCCACTTCTTGCCACTGGTGCAGATGAAACCATCGCCTTGTTCACCGGCGAACTTGGCCATGAACGGTCCGGCCGCGGCGATGTAGATGGGCACCGGTTGTGCGGGTCGATCGTAGATCGTGGCGTTCTCGGTTTGGTAGAACGCGCCGTGATAGCTGAGTCGTTCCTCGGTCCACAGACGCTTGATCAGATCTACCGCTTCCTTGAAGCGCGCCGTGCGTTCTTTTTGTTCTGGCCAGACAAGGCCGCTGGCGGGCACTTCATTCAATGACTCACCGGTGCCAATGCCCAACACTACGCGACCGGGAAACATCGCACCCAGCGTGCCAAACGCATGGGCCACGATGGACGGGTGATAGCGAAAGGTGGGCGTGAGCACGCTGGTGCCCATGATCACGCGCGTGGTGCGCGCGCCCAACGCGCCGAGCCACGCCAGCGAGAACGGCGCATGGCCACCCGTGTGACGCCAGGGTTGGAAGTGATCGCTGATCCATACGGAATCCAGACCGACGGATTCTGCCAACAGACCGTATTCCAGCAACTCGTTGGGTGCGAATTGCTCCGAGGAGGCTTTGTAGCCCAGCTTCAATGGTGGTCTGTTCATCATCAACCCTTGGGTAACTTGGCCAGCACTTCGGCTGCATAGCGTTCGGCATTGTCGCACCATTCGGCGCGGGTCTTGCCTTGCACGTGGACTGCCGCTGCGGTGACGCCCATGGCACGCAACCCGGCGATTCTTTCCAGCAAGCCTTCAGGGTCCCACTTGCCACTGAATGAATTCAAAGAGCCGATGACAATCTCAGGCAACTTGTCGCGACCGATTTTTTCGCAATGTTCTTTCAGATAGCGAATGCCTGCGGCGATATCGTCCTCGCCACTCATCGCTGCGGTGCGCGACGTAGTCGACACGGTGCCTGCGGCCAGGAACGGCCACCAGCCATCGCCGATTTCCGCGGCGCGACGAATGGCACGCTTGGAGTTGCCGCCGATCATGATCGGTGGATGGGGTCTTTGTAACGGTCGTGGCAGGACACGATTGCCGAATGCCTGGTAGCCCGTGCCCTCGAAGGTAAATTCGTCCTGGGTCCAGGCCGCCTTCAACGCGGCAATGTACTCGTCCACAATTTCATTGCGGCGTTCGAAGTCCACGCCCAGCGCGCGATATTCGCCTTTAAGATAACCGGCGCCGATGCCCAGCGTGACACGGCCGCGTGAGAACACATCGAGCGTGGCCACCGCGCGCGCCGTGATAAACGGATTGCGATACGGCAATACCAGGATGCCCGTTTGCAGGCGCAGTTTGCGCGTTGCTGCGGCGACGAACGACAACATCACGAAGGGATCCTGCGCGTGATGACCACCGGCATCGAGCCACCGGCCCGTGGGCACTGGATGATCGGTAACGCATGCGCCGTCGAAACCCAAACGCTCCAACAGTGTGGCCACTTGAATCACAGCTTCTGGAGTCAAGAATTCTTCCGGATTCTCGATATGGTCGAAGGGCAGGGTCACATTGATTTTCATGTCGATCTCTTCTTGCGTCTGTTGATGGCGTGATGCCAATGCGGACATGCGATTGACCGCTATTCGCTAATCACCCATTTGCCGCTGCGGCCGCGCACCCAACCCGAAGACGCCCAAGTGCCGCCATCCACGGGGATGACCACGCCGGTGATATAGCTGCTCATCTGCGAGGATAAAAACACGGCGACGTTACCGCATTCGGTGTCGATGCCGGCGCGGCCGAGTGGAATGCGTCGCGCGATCACATCTTGTTGTTCCGCTGTGGGCTGAATCCAGGTGGTCGGATCGACCGGCCCGGTGTGATTGCCGCGCATCCCTGGCGTGATCGTGACGTCGGGTGCAATGGCGTTGACGCATAAGCCAGCGCAATCGCTCTGCCGATGCCGCCACCACCACCGGTGATGACGGCCACTTGGTCAGTCAGCAGAATGTCTGGCGTATTCAAGGTGATGCGGTTTGAATAGTTGACTGGCCTGGGTCCAAAGCGGTGGTCACATTGAGCCGCTGCTGCCGACAACGAAATCGAACCATTCGTTCACGCGCTCATGGGTAGGCGAGTGTTCATGCGTTCGGGTGAGCGAGGACGTGACCGCACCAAGGTGCATGCGGTCGTTGCCTTCATCAGTTGGGCTTACGCCCGTGTATGGTGACGACCGGCGTTTGTAAATCCGGTGGCATATCGATCACCGCGCGGAACACGCTGGTCACCGAGTTGACATGCGACATAGGGCGCTCGCGCAGGTTGAGTCCTGCAGCCATCGCGGCTTGCATAAAGCGCATCGCAATGGCGGGATCCCAGCCGCTGGTCTTGCCCTCCTCGTACATCTGTCCTGCGCGCACGATGGTGACCTTGATACCGCTGGGGTCCAGTTCGTGATGCAGGCCTTCCGAGAAGCGCTCCATACCCGCCTTGGAGCTCTGATAAAGCACCAGATAGGGGTATTTCATCTCCACCGATTCGCTGCTCACATTGATGATGTGGCTGCCGCTACCCATCATCGGAATGGCGGCGCGTGAGCAAAAAACGGTGCCCTTCAGATTGATGTCGATGATCGAGACAATCTGTTCGTCAGTGGCGTCCGCGATCAGGAACGGCTCGTACACTGCGGCATTGTTGATCAGCACGTCGATTTTCGGATGCTGCTTGGCAATGGTGGCGAAGGCGGTGCGCACCGAATCGGGCGACGCCACATCACACTCGACGGCCATGGCGCGGGCGCCGATTTCGGCGGCCACTGCCTGCACTTTGGCAAGCGTGCGTCCCAGTAGTACGACGGTTTCGCCGTCAGCCGCGAATCGACGGGCCAATGCGCGTCCAAGTCCCACGCCGGCGCCGGTTATGACGATGACTTTTGACAATGTCGTTCTCCTTACGTAAGTGCCATATTGCTATGGTCAATTGGTATATGTTGGCTCGGCACTAGGACGAGGACAAGAGTTTTGTGGCTCGGATACGCAACAGCGTTCAGCCCTTGCCGGGATACACCGACAGGTCACCGGCATAGGCAATGCCGCCACTCCAGAAAGCCGTGCCGCTCACCTTCTTGAAGTAATGCACCGTGCGTGCGACTGATCCGGACGCTGAGCGCGGCTGCATGGCAATGCCGCTGACACTCCTGCCCCCTGCGCGGGCGCTGAAATCCTTGATGGTGAACAGCAGATCGTCGGTTTGCTGTGCGCACATCACCAGTTGGTCGCCGGGACAATAACTGCGCGGCTCGATCTGGAGCGGCGATAGTTCGCCGCGCTTCATGGCGACATGCCCGGGAACGTTGGTCACCTCGACGCTGTGCACTTCGTCATACCACTGGTGATATTCCGCTCGGCGGCCAGGCACGTAGTTGGCAAGAATAATACTGACGCCCGACAACGGTTCGGACTGCCGCCAGTTTGGGCTGCCTTTCCAATCTGCATAGAGCCGGTAGGTGTACAGCTTCTCCGTTTCGTCGTCGGCGATCATGCCGGCATCGCGCGCATCGGCAACGAGCGGTCCGAGCGCGGCAATATCGATAGCGGGATTCGGCAGGTCAAAGTCATAAACGCTCAGAAAACGCCAAGGCTGTGGGATGTCCGGCATGACCTGCTGCGGCGTGACTTCGTAGCGATCAGCGCCCTTGAAGCCGCGCAACCTGGCCAGGGACACACGATGCGGTCCATCGAACCACTTGGCATATTCGGCCTCGCGGCCAGCGGCTACGTTGTGCAGATGAATGGTGGTGTAGAGAGCCATAGTGGTTGATTCCGCGTGAATTCTTAGCGCCGCGCATGCTCGCGGATATCACTGCCGTTCGCAAGCCGCAGTGCGGAGTGGCTGTTCAGTATCAAGGCTGGGTTTTATGGTTATTCCGCATTGCTGACTATCAGGCCAAGCGGGGTATTCTCTGGCGCGTCAAGCGCGGTATTCTGGGCGGCGTAAATTGCGTTGATTGCGCCAGGAGGAGGGGGAATGAAAATCCGCATCGACAAATCCGCCTGCGTCGGCAATGCACGATGCGCGGCTGTCGCGCCGGAGCTGTTTCCGCTCGATGACGATGGCTACATAGCAGTTGCAGAGATCGACGTGCCGCCCGGCCAGGAAGAACTTGCCCGGCGCGGCGCACGGGCGTGCCCAGAGCGCATTATCGTCATTGAAGAAGAGTAAGTTAATTCATTGCATGGGCGGCCGTCTTGGCTTGCCGATAAATTACGAGCCGGTGCTGCTGGCAGGAGAGACCTAATGTCGGACTTTGCGAGTTACAAGAATAAGCGGGTGGTGGTGAGCGGCTGCTTTTCCGGTATGGGCGAGGCCACTGCCAAGCTGCTGCTGAATCAGGGCGCCGAAGTGCATGGTTTCGACTACAAAGAAACCAAGCTCAGCTTGGCGTCGTTCACGCAGGTGGATTTGCGCGATCCCGCCTCGATTGATGCAGCCGCCGCTAAAATTGGCGGCAAGGTCGATGCACTGTTCAATTGCGCCGGCTTACCCCACACGGCTCCGCCGATGGACGTGATGAAAGTCAATTTAGCCGGGACGCGTCACCTGACGGAAAAGATATTGCCGCTCATGAGTGCTGGCAGCGCGATCGTCAGCATCTCCTCCAACGGCGGCATGGGCTGGAGCCGTAGAGTGCCGCTGCACATGGAATTGCTGAAGATCGAAGGCTTCGATGGCCTGATGAAGTGGTGTGAAGCCAATGCAGAAACCGTCCGCGAGGGCTATGGACTCTCCAAGGAAGCCATCATCGTTTGGACCATGATGATGTCCACGCCGCTCATTAAAAAAGGCATTCGCATCAACTGCACCATGCCCGGACCCACGCAAACGCCGATGATGGCGCATTTTGAGACTGTGGCTAAAGCCAGTGTGCTGGAAGCAGCAATGCAGCCGATCAACCGTCGTTCGACGCCGGAGGAACAGGCAGGTCCGCTGGTGTTCCTCAACAGCGATGCCGCCAGCTATATCAACGGCATTTGTCTCGCGGTGGACGGGGGCTTCATGGGCGGTGTCACCACCGGCCAGATCGATTTGCGAGCCATGATGGGAGGCTAGATGGCTGCGCCACGTCCGTTACCAAAGCTTGATGCTAACAATCGTCCCTTCTGGACGGGCGGGGCAACGGGTGAGTTGAAGTTAATGCGCTGCCAAGACTGCGCAACGTTTATCCACCCGCCGCGTCCGGTCTGTCGGAAGTGTCTGTCGGAGAATGTTGTTCCTGAAGTGGTGCAAGGCACCGGTGTTGTCGACACTTTCAGTGTCAACTACCAAAAGTGGCATCCGGCGATGGAGGTGCCCTTCGTGGTGGCGCGCGTCGCCATCGATGGCGCGCCAGGCGTGTTTCTCACCACCAATATCGTGGGTTGCCCTGTGGATGCAGTGGATATCGGCGACCGTGTGCGCGTGAAATTCGAGCAGCAAGACGATGTGTACCTGCCGCTTTTCGAAAAGATAAGTTGATATGGCCGACAAAAACGAAGTCTACATTTCAGGGGTAGGACAGTCGCAGGTTGGCATGAAGCTGACTCGGGATCCGTTGTTGCTCACCGTCGATGCCGTTAAGGAAGCGCTTGACGAAGCGGGCCTCACCATCGGGCAGATTGATGGAGTGTCCTCGTATCCCGGCCGCAGTGGCGCTTTTCTGGGCTTCTCGCCGGTCGGCGCCGATGAGCTGGTTGATGCGCTTGGTATTCGCGCCACCTGGCATTCAGGCGGTGGCGAAATCAGCTCGCAGCTCGGTGCAGTGGTGGCGGCTGTGGGCGCGATTCGCAGTGGACAGGCGCGTCATGTTATTTGCTTCCGTACTGTGTACGAAGCCGCCGCGCTGTCTCGACCCGAAGAATATCCAATGATGCGCCGCGACAGAATCGACAGCTATTCGCAATGGTTCGCGCCTTTCAATGCAACCTCAGCGGCCACCTGGACGGCGCAGTATGCGATGCGCCACGTGAAGCGTTACGGTTTGACGCGCGAACAGTTGGCGCAAATTGCGCTCACCGATCGCGCCAATGCCATGCTCAACCCGCGGGCATTGGTGCGCGAACCGCTGACCATGGATCAGTACATGTCGGCACGCATGATTTCCACGCCGTTGTGTTTGTATGACTGCGATCGATATACCGACGCGTCTACGGTGTTGATTGTGTCGGCTGGCGATGCGATTGATGAGATCAAGTGCACGCCCATTCGCATTGCCGCTATGGCGGGTACGGTGGAGCGTCACAGTTGGGATCAAGCCGAATGGATGGCCTGTTATCCCACGGGCGTTGATCTTTGGAAACGCACCGACTACAAGCCTGCCGATGTGGACACGGCGCAGGTTTATGACGGCTTCAGCTTCCAGGCCATTGCCTGGCTCGAGGGGCTTGGCTTTTGCGAAGTGGGCGAAGGTGGGCGCTTCATCGAAGGTGGCAAACGCATCGCGCTTGATGGCGAGCTGCCGATCAATACCTTCGGCGGTCAACTCGGCGCCGGACGCCTGCATGGTTTTGGTTTTGCGCATGAAGCGGTGGTGCAGTTGCGAGGCAATGGCGGCGCCCGACAGATTCCGGGTGACCCACGGGTAGCAGTGGCCGCATCGGGCGGCGGGCCGCTGGCAACCGCGTTACTGCTGGCCCGGGATTGACACTGTGCCGCTGCCAGCCCTCGAACACTTACCTGGTTTCCGTCGGCGTTTCCGGATAACGCCGACATCAGATCGGGTACGCGTCGAGGTCGAGGACGATTTTCACTGCATGAGCGTTACCGTTTTTCACGACGGTAAAATTGCTACCGCCGTGGAACCCGCCATGCAGCGTGCTCCCTGGACCACGTGTCCCGGCGCGATCGCGACACTTCAGCAGACCTTTACAGGCGTCGCCCTCAACGCGTTCGCGCAGCGGGGCGAGAAGCGGGCTAACTGTACGCATCTGCACGACCTCGCGGTGCTGGCCGCGGCGCATGCCCTGGATGATGCAGTGCTGGTCTACGATATTCTGGTATCCGATGCCATCGACGGCATGCGTCGTGCCGAGCTGCGCCGCAACGGAGTCACCGTGCTCAGCTGGGCGGACATAAGCGGTCGAATCGTCGAGCCCGCGGCGCTCGCCGGAATGGCGTTGGACAAGATGTCGCCATGGATTAGCACCCTTGATCCGCAGCAGCAGGAGGCGACCCGGTTGTTGCGTTGGGGTAATATCCTGGCAAACGGACGAACCATACCGCTGGAGATGCAATCGAATGCCACGCGCATGCGCCCTGGCAGTTGCTATACCTTCCAGCCACACAGGATGATCGAAGCAAAGCGCATTGGAGAAATACGCGATTTTAGTAGTGGAGCAACGCCGCTCGAGACGAACGGGGTTGCTTGAGAGAGCCAAAACATTTTCCATTCGCGATTGTCAATTGTTAGCTGTCGCGTATTAGCCGAAGGAGAGTAATTATGAACATGAACGATATGGTGCTCATCAGCGTAGATGATCACATCAGTGAACCGCCCGATATGTTCAACAAGCATTTGTCGGGTGACAACCTCGCTACTGCTCCTAAATTCGTGACGGCGGCGGATGGCACGAATTACTGGGAATATCAGGGCATGAAAATGCCTTCGGTGGGCCTTAATGCAGTCGTCGGTCGGCCTCTGGACGAATATGGCATGGAGCCTACTTCGCTCGAACAACTGCGTAAGGGTGTTTATGACCCCAAGGCGCGCGTCGATGACATGAATGTCAACGGCATTGCAGCGTCGCTTAATTTCGCAAGCTGCGTTGGCTTCGACGGTGGTCGATTCCAAAAGGCGCCCGACAAGGCCAAGGCGCTCATTCACCTACGCGCGTACAACGATTGGCATGTCGATGAGTGGTGCGGCTCGCAACCGGGTCGGTTTATTCCCTGTGGAATTCTGCCTTCGTGGGATATGAATGCCACGGTTGCGGAGATCAAGCGCCTGGCTGCCAAGGGCTGCACCGCCATCTCCTTCAATGAGAACCCCACCATCGCGGGCCTGCCTAGCATTCATAACGCCTATTGGGACCCGTTCTGGAAAGCCATCAACGATAACGACATCACCATCTGTTTGCATATCGGTGGCGGCAATCCCGCTCCGCATGCTTCGATGGAAACGCCGATCGAGGCGTGGATTACCACCATGCCGATGTCCATCGCCACCGGCGCTGCTGACTGGCTCAATCTGGCGGTACTGCATAAGTATCCGCAGATGCGGATGGCACTGTCGGAAGGCAGCATCGGCTGGGTTCCCTACTTCCTTGAGCGCGCCGATTTCAGTCATGAACGCCACAAGTTCTGGACGCACTCTAACTTCGGTGACACCAAGCCTAGCGACATTTTCCGCAGGCACTTCCTGAACTGCTTCATCGAAGATGATTTTGGGCTGAGAAACCTCTCGGACATCGGTGAGGATATGGTTGCGTACGAATGCGACTATCCGCATTCGGATTGTCTGTGGCCGGAAGTGCCGGAGCGACTCTGGAAGAGCGTGCAGCCGCTGACTGAGGCTCAGATCAACAAAGTGACTCATGAAAATGCCATGCGCTTCTTTAGATTCGATCCGTTCAAGTATCACAAGCGCGAGGAGCTGACGGTTGGTGCGTTGCGCGCCAAAGCCGCTGCCGATAAGGTCGATATCACTGTTCGCTCGTCAGGCGGCGCAGCACCGCTGGCCGCAGGCGAGGCAGTACGCCCAGTCACTTCAGGCGACTTGGTGAAGATGTTCACTCAACATGCGAACGCAGGTAGCAAAGAAAAAGCTGCTTAAGGCATCGCTGCGCGCGGGGGTGCAAACTCCCGCGTGAGTTTCAAGGAAACTCCACATGGCACAGCGTTTCGTCGATAAGCTCGTGCTGATCACCGGCGCTGGCGGCGGCATGGGGCTGGCATTTGCCCGCAGATTCGCCGCAGAAGGCGCTTCGCTGATCCTCACCGATGTGGATGACAAGGGCCTCGAACAAACGACTGCAACGCTGCGCGAGCAGGGCGCGCGTTGCTCGACGCATCGCATCGATCTGGCTGTGGAAAGCGACATCCAGCAGTTCGCCGCGCAGATCAGCGCACAACACGGGCAACTCGATGCGCTCATCAACAACGCCGGCGTGGCCTATGGCGAAGTGACCCATTCGTTCGAAACCTTGAGCCAGGCGAAGTGGCTGCGTTTTCTGTCGATTAACACCGTCGCACCACTGCTGTTGGCGCAGGCGTTGCGTGCGCCGCTGGCGCAGGCGCATGGCGCCGTCATCAACATTTCGTCGATGGCGAGCTATATCCCGGGTAATGCGTATGGCGTCACCAAGGCAGCGTTGAACGCCATGACATTCGGCATGGCGAATGCTTTCGGGGCCGATGGCATACGCGTCAATGCGATTGCACCGGGGTTGATGGAGACGCCGGCTTCTCGGGCGAGCTTGTCGCCCGGAACCTATGAACGCGTGCAAAGCCAGCAAGTACTGAAGTTGGATGGCACCGCCGACGACATCGCCGCGCTGGCCGCATTTCTCGCCTCCGATGAGGCTCGCTTCATCACCTGCGAGGTGGTGAGTTGCGATGCCGGCAACCGCATGCGAGGCTGGCGCTGACTATTCGCGCAGGCCGATGCCCTTATGCAATAGATACAGACAGATGCAGAACAGGGTAGCGACAGCAGTGATCATGATGCCGAACGCAACGCCTACGTTGACATCGGAGATGCCGATGAAGCCGTAACGAAAGGCGTTGACCATGTACAGGATGGGGTTGAGGTGCGACAGTTTCTGCGCAAACTCCGGCAACAGGCTGATGGTGTAGAACACGCCGCCAAAATAAGTGAGCGGTGTCAGTACAAAGGTGGGAATGAAGTTGACTTGATCGAAGTTCTTGGCGAACACCGCGTTGATCATGCCGGCCAGGGAAAAGGTCATCGAAGTCAGCAGTACTGCACCGATGACGATCAGCGGATGCTGTACATGTAAATGCGTGAAGGCCAGTGAAATCAGCGTGACTACGCTGCCCACGATCAAGCCACGCACCAAGCCGCCCATCATGTAGCCCAGCACAATGAGAAAGTTAGGCAATGGCGAGACCAGCAGTTCTTCGATGTGTTTGCCGAATTTGGCGCCGAAAAACGATGACACGACATTGCCGTAGCTGTTGGTGATCACGGTCATCATGATCAAGCCCGGCGCGATGTATTGCATGTAGGTGTAGCCGTTCATCTCGCCGATGCGTCCGCCAATCAAACGGCCAAAGATGATGAAGTACAAGGTTGCCGTGATCGCGGGCGGCACAATGGTTTGGCCCCAGATGCGAATGATGCGGCTGTATTCGCGCAGCACCACAGTGCGAAAGCCGATCCAGTTGGCGACCGAGCGATGTTCGATGGCGGGAATGCTCATGGGTGACCTGCTGGTTTGTTGCTGCTCATTGCGTCACTGTCGTTGCGCTCGACCATGCTCAGGAATAATTCCTCCAGGCGGTTCGCCTTGTTGCGCATCGACACGACGTTGATGCCTTGCGTGCTCAACGCGGTGAACACGTCGTTGAGGTTCTGATCCTTGCTGGTTTCCACTTCCAGGGTGTGGTCGTCGGGTAAGCTGATTTTGTAGCCTGGCAGCACCGGCGCGCCCTCCAGCGGCGTGCGTAGATTCAACACGAACGTCTCGGTGTTGAGTTTACGCAGCAGCGTGCTCATGCGTTCGTTTTCGATGATCTTGCCTTGATTGATGATGGCAACATTGCGGCACAGGCTTTCGGCTTCTTCCAAGTAATGCGTGGTGAGAATGATGGTGGTGCCGGCGGCATTCACTTCGCGGATGAATTCCCACATCGAACGGCGCACTTCAATATCCACACCAGCGGTCGGTTCATCCAGAATCAACAAGCGCGGTTCGTGCACCAAGGCGCGCACGATCATCAAGCGGCGCTTCATGCCGCCGGACAAGCTGCGCGCGATGGCGTTGCGTTTGTCCCAGAGCTGCAATTGGTGCAGGTATTTCTCCAGGCGATCGTGCGCCACCTTGCGCGGGATGCCGTAGAAGCCCGCTTGGTTGAGCAGAATGGTGCTCACTGTTTCGAATACGTTGAAATTGACTTCCTGCGGCACCAGACCGATGCAGGCTTTGGCGGCGTTTAGTTCGGTGTCGATGTCATGGCCGAACACACGCACCTTGCCGGCGGTTTTGGTCACCAGCGAAGTGACGATGCCAATGGCGGTGGTTTTACCCGCGCCGTTGGGGCCTAGCAGCGCAAAGAAATCGCCTTCTTCCACATCCAGATCGATGCCCTTGAGGGCTTGCACGCCATTCTTGTAGGT
>JANMSB010000174.1:0-8864 GCA_031388915.1 Pseudomonadota bacterium
ATCGGCACCGGTTGCAGTCCTTGCTCCGAGATGGGTGGTGACTCCGAAGCTCGCTTCGGCACCGCGTAGTAACTCGGGCAGGCATAACGTTCGATGTCGTGCTGGTTTAACGGAAACGAACCGCAGTTGGAGAAGCGGCGCCAGAACGAGTGGTAGATGCCGCATTGGTATTTGTTGTCTGCCACCGGTTCGAGAAAGGCGCAGCGACGTTGCATGCAACAGTTGCCGCACTGTACGCACGAGCCGTGAATCTCATCCGGGATTTGCCGGGCACGGCCGACGACGTCGCTGAAGTAGTGCAGCAATGGACCTTCGTGCATCGCCGCCAGATGTACACGCATGCGGCGCAGTGTGTGGGCGTAGTGCCGCACAAACGACCAACGCAGGAACAGGATCGCGGCTAACAGCGGTAGTAGCGGCAGCAAGAGATACAGCGCTGCAAAGGAGCATTGGGCGGCACACCAGGCCAGCGAGCTGGTTAGAGTCTTACGCAAACGAATTCTCCACAGGGTGGGACGATAATGGTCGCGAATCCTATTAAGGGGAGAAGTCAGTTGTGTGACACCGCCAGTGCGGCGGCCGGAGTGGAGTTGCATGGGGGCCACGTCGTGTTTGGCAGTAGGGCGTTGGCTTTGAGCTGCGTCACAATGCTGGGTGCCTTGGTCCCGGGTGCCTACGTTTCTCGTCGCTAGCCGATGTGATCCGAACCCCCATTTGGACATATCGTTACCCAAGTTGCTTGCCTTTAAGGTGTTTCGCTGCACTAATGTGATCTTAAGCTTTTTAATCGAGGACGGTATGCGGTTGATGGCCCGGGTTAGGTGGTGGTTATTGCTTGTGTTCAGCGGCCTGCCAGTGCTGGTTATCGCGACACCCGTCAATACAAACAAAATTGCAGAACAGCCGGCGCTGAAGTCGGCCTCGGTGCTGGTGCTGGATGCCGACACGGCCTCGGTGTTGGTCGAGCAACATGCCGATCAAGCCGCGCCGATTGCCTCCATCACCAAATTGATGACCGCCTTGGTGGTGTTGGAAAGCCAGCAGTCCATGACGGAGGTGCTGCAAATCACCTCGGCCGACAAAGATACTCAACGCGGCAGCAGCTCGCGTCTGGCGGTGGGTGCACGCTTAAGTCGCGCCGATCTGATGCACTTGGCGCTGATGTCGTCCGAGAACCGCGCCGCCCATGCGCTGGGGCGCAACTATCCCGGTGGTTTAACCACTTTTGTGGTGGCGATGAACGCCAAGGCCAAGGCATTGGGCATGAGCAAAACTCACTTCGTCGATCCCACTGGTTTGTCGAGTCGCAATGTGGCCAGCCCGCAAGATCTCGCCAAGCTGGTGCTGGCAGCATCGCAAAATCCCACCATTAGCAGCTATTCAACTGATCAAGATCATCTGGTGAAGGTGGGTAAGCAAAGGCTTGAGTTTCGCAACACTAATAATCTGGTGGCCAAGCCCGATTGGGACATCCTGGTCCAGAAGACCGGTTACATCACCGAAGCCGGTAAATGTTTGGTGATGCAGGCGGTGATTGCCGGTCGTTCGGTGGTGATCGTGCTGCTGGATTCGTATGGCAAGTACACCCGCGTGGCGGATGCCAAACGCATCAGAACCTGGATGGAAGCCAAGCTCAACGCCACTACCATCAACGCCGTCACCATCAATGCGGCGGTCGCCGAATAGCCGCTGATCAAGTTGTTGCTCAGGCCTTGCCGTGCCTGAGCTTATCCACCACCTGATGTCGGGCCAACACCAACGGGTACTTCTTGCGGAATAGCGCGGCGAGTCGCTCCACCAAGTACACCGAACGATGCTGACCGCCGGTGCAGCCGATGGCAATGGTTAGATAGCTGCGGTTGGTCTTGGCCAGTTCCGGCAACCAGTGTTCCAAGAACTGCGTCAGGTCATCGACCATGCGCTGCACGACGGCGTGTTTGGACAGGTAGTCGATGACCGGTTGATCAAGCCCGGTGTATTCGGCGAGGCCAGGCTCCCAGAATGGATTGGGTAAGCTGCGTGCATCGAATACAAAGTCGGCATCGCCGGGCAGGCCGTGTTTGAACGCAAACGACTCGAACAAAATCGACATGTGGCCTTCCGTGTGCCTACCGACGCGTTGGCGCACCAATTCACGCAAATCGTGCACGCTGCAATGCGAGGTATCGATCACCAGGTCGGCAGCGCCGGCAATGGGCTCCAGTAGGCGTTGTTCTTCGGCAATGGCCTCGGCCAGCCCCAGGCCACCACGGCTAAGTGGATGACGGCGGCGCGTTTCACTGTAGCGCTTGAGCAGCACATCGTTATCAGAGCGCAAATACACCATTTCGCATTGCACGCCACTGCGTTTCAACTCGGCCACTTGTTCGGGCACCAGATGAATGTCTTCGGCGCGATTGCGGGCATCGATGCCGATGGCGGTGAGTCGATACTGCGACTCGTCCGAGCGCACCGTGTGCGAAATGAATTCGGGCAACAGGCCGGCCGGCATGTTATCGACGCAATAGAAATCCAGGTCTTCCAGCATGCGCAGGGCGACGCTTTTGCCGGAACCGGATAGGCCGCTGATCACGATAAGACGCATAGAGTAAGCATCTGGCTGAGGTGTCGGCAGTATTGACCAGCGTAGCGGTCTTTGAAAGGGGGCGATTCACAGCGCCAAGCGCTGCCGGAGTTTACCTGGCAGGTTGTTGAAAAAGGGCTGTCTGCCCTTTTCAACGTCGCTTCGAAACAGGCGTGACTTTTTCGCGCTCCCTAAATCAAGCGCTTAGCAGCGCATGATTTCGCCGGGCCATCCATGGCCCGGAAAACAGGCTGTTGAAAATGAGATTTTCAACAGCCCGCTAGAAATTGAGTGGACAACGAAAATCTGTCATTTCGACCGTAGGGTGAAATCTTTCACGTCAATGAAACTTGAGATGGTTGCAACAAAAAAGGCCTCACCGAAGTGAGGCCTTTGAGTGCCGTATTGGCGGATTGTTTGGACTAGATCAACTTAGCCTTGATGCCTTCTTGGGCGTGATGATCGGTCAGCTTCTCTTTGTGTTTCTTGACGCTGCGGTCGAGTTTGTCGGCCAGGGCATCGATGGCGGCATACATGTTTTCCTCGGTAGCATCGGCGTGGATCTTGCTGCCGCTGAGGTTAACGGTGGCTTCGGCTTTTTGCCGCAGCTTCTCCACCGTCAGGATGCAATGCACATCGAGTACATGATCGGAGTGCCTGATGATCCGATCGAGTTTCTTCTCGACGTAAGCCCGCATGGCCGGTGTAACCTCGACATGATGTCCCGTTAGATTGAGTTGCATAGCGCCTCCGATGGGTTGTCAGGCATCAACAGTTGCATGTGTAGCTTGGCTCAGATCGAGTGGCGTACACATACGCAAAAAACCGGTTGTTAGTTCCGTTGCTCGCATATCTAATCTGTGTGTCATCTGGCGAGCACTCGTTTACGTTCGCTGGACGGTGGAATGTTCAAGGCTTCGCGGTACTTGGCCACGGTGCGACGTGCTACTTGTACACCATCCTCGGACAATATTTCCGCAATGCGGCTGTCGGATAAGGGCTTGTCCGCATCTTCCACGGCAATCAGTTTACGAATCTTGGCGCGAATCGCGGTCGACGACAGTTCCGAACCATCCGTGCCGGATACATGGCTGGAAAAGAAGTAACGGAATTCGAACACGCCGCGCGGTGTGTGCATGTACTTGTTGGTGGTGACGCGCGAGATGGTCGACTCGTGCATTTCCACCGCGTCGGCAACGTCCTTGAGAATCATCGGCTGCATGGACTCTTCGCCTTGATCCAAGAACGCGGCCTGGCGTTGCACAATGCAGCGCGCCACTTTCAGCAGGGTTTCGTTGCGAATTTCCAGGCTGCGAATCAACCAGCGCGCTTCCTGCAATTGCGTGCGCATGGTGGCGTAGTCGGACGAGCGTCCCAGCATGCTGGCGTAACTTTGATTGACGCGAATACGCGGCACGCTGGCCGGGTTGATCTCCACCGCCCAGCCATGCTCGGTGCGGCGAATGAACACATCCGGCACGACGTAGTCGGGCGCACTGGTATGCAGGCTGGCGCCCGGTCGCGGCTGACAGGCGCGCACTAACGCCAGCGCCTGATCCATATCTTCTTCGGTGGTGCGCAATTGGCGGCGTAGCAGGGCGTATTGATGTGCCGCCACTTCATCGAGATAGTTCGCGGCTATGTCTAGGGCTGTGAGCAAACCGGGCGTGTCCGGTGTCAATTGCCGCAATTGCAATTCAATGCATTCGCCCACCGACCGTGCGGCGACACCAGGTGGGTCGAAGGTTTGCACCACCTTCAGTACGTCCTCGACCTCGGCGAGTTGCACCGTGAGCTCGGGCATCAGGTTGATGGCAATTTCTTCGAGTGGTTCGATCAGATAGCCATCGCCGTTAATGGCGTCGAGAATCGCCGCGCCAATGCGTTGCTCGCGCTCGCCGAGCTTGGACAGGCCCAACTGCCACTGCAGATGTTCTTGCAGCGTTTCGCCGCCGGCTTGGCTGAAGTCCTGACCGCGATCATCGTCTTCGTCATTGTTCCAGGGCGACTCGCTGCCGCTGACCGCATGCGATTCGGTCCAATCGGCGCCATCGACGATGTCGACGCGTTCCTCGCGACTTTGTTCCTGGGCGCGCTCTTCATAGGGCGTGGTGGCGACTTCTTCCGCCGCGGTTTCGCCCTGAAAGGTGTTTTCGTAGTCGGGTACGGTTTCGGTCGCGCCCAAGGATTCAAGCACCGAGTCTTCTTCCTCGGCCTCCAGCATCACATTGGCTTCCAATGCTTCGCGAATCTGGGCTTGAAGTTCTAGGACGGGGAGCTGCAGCAGGCGGATTGCCTGTTGCAGTTGCGGGGTCATGGTCAGTTGCTGACCAAGGCGTAGTTGCAGAGCCGGTTTGAGCATTTAGGGTCTGTAGTCACTCATCTAATCGCTGCGAGGAGTCCAACACTCAGGACGCGACGAACGCATTTACAATCGGAAGTCTTGGCCCAAGTACACCTCACGCACTTGGCTGTTGGCAAGGATTTCTTCCGCGCTGCCGCTAGCAATGAGACTTCCTGCGCTAACGATGTAGGCGCGCTGGCAGATGCCCAGGGTTTCCCTTACGTTGTGATCAGTAATGAACACCCCGATATTGCGCGCCGCTAAGTGTTTGATGATGCGCTGAATATCGATGACCGATATCGGATCGACACCGGCAAATGGCTCATCCAGCAGGATGAATCGCGGCTCGGCCGCCAGCGCGCGGGCGATCTCCACGCGCCGTCGTTCACCCCCGGACAGGCTTTGTCCCAGGCTGTCGCGCAGGTGGACGATGTGTAGTTCCTCCAGCAATTGTTCCAATTGCTGCGCCCGCTCGACCTTGCCCAATTCGGAGCGGAGTTCCAACACACCCAGGATGTTGTCGGCGACGCTTAACTTACGGAACACCGAGGCTTCCTGGGGCAGGTAGCCCAGACCCAGCTTGGCGCGGGCATGGATGGGCAGGTCGGAAATATCGCGGTCGTCGATGAAGATCCGGCCGCTGTCGCGCGCCACCAGGCCTACTAGCATGTAAAACGCGGTGGTTTTGCCAGCGCCATTCGGGCCGAGAATGCCCACCACTTCGCCGCTGCCGATACGTAGCGACAGGTCTTTCACTACCGGGCGCGATTTATAACTTTTGGCCAGATGTTCGGCGCGCAGTTCGCTAATGGGGGGGCTAACGGGAACGGGGGGGCTCATGGGGTGCGGCCCGCCTCGGTTTTGTTGGTGGTGACGACGGTGCAACTGACGCGTTGACCGTTCTGATCGGTGCTGGCGGCGGACAGGCGTTGTTCGGTGAGGTTGTACACCATGGCCGCAGCGCGGCATTCGTTTTGTCCAGTGCTTACCCAGGCTTGCTGGCTGAGCTTGACGGTGTTTTGCGCCAGCACATAGTCCATCACACCGGCGCTGCCGCGTGCGACGGTTTTTGCCGCCTCATCGCGATGCTCAAACTTGGCCGGCGCGCCGGTGACATGCAATTCGCTGATCTGGTTATTCACAAAGATCACCACCGCGCTATCGGCAGCAATGTTGCCGTTGGGTAGGGTGAAGGTGACTTTGTTGCTGAAGGTCCAGCGGCTGTTACGGAAATTGTTGGCATCGTTGGTGCGCGCTTCACCGGCGTCGATTGCATAGCCGCTCTGGGTTTTCAGATGAAAATCCGGCAATACCAGCAGATTGGTCTTGCCGTCCAAGGTCAATGATTTGGAATCCCAGGTGGGGTTATCGCCCAGATTCAGTGGCGCGGCGAGCGGCGCGGCCTGCGTGGGTGCGAGGGCGCTCACACCGAACAGGAGCAACAGACCCAGCCAGCAGGCAGCACGGTGGGGATTATTGAGGACTGAATTGGCCATGGACCTGCGATTCTATTCGGACCTGTTGTTGCTTTAAATCGGCCCGCAAGCCAATACCACTCAAGCGCTGCCGATTCATTTCAATGACAACCTTGTCCGGGGTGCTGGCCACGTTGTTGGTGGTGTCGATGTTCAATGTGTCCGTGCGCATGACCACCGGCCAGGTCTGACTGTCGGCGGGCTGGATAACCACGTTGCCAGTAAAGTTGATGTTACGCGAAGCGGCGGGCACATGGCCGCTGTCCGCGGTTAACAGCCACGCATCCGTCGCAATTCGATAGTCCAGCGCCACTTGTTGCATGGTGATGCTGTTATCGGCCGGATTCTGCGCAATGGTCTGGGCGCGCAGGGTTAAGCGCGCAGCGCCGGTGGCATCGGTTTCTTTCACAGTGGCATCGCGTAGGTAATAGCCCGGTTGCTCCGGCGCCGCCGTATCTTTCAGGTCGTCGCCGTTACGGTGCGTCAACACGCCGTAAGCGGCCAACAGGACCGCGATGAACGCCGTGAGGAACAGCGCACGCCACGCCATGGTCAGGCGCCGCGCTGTGCGTGCAGAATCAAATCGCACACTTCACGCACTGCGCCCACGCCGCCGGCCATCTGCGTGACATAGTGAGCTGCCGCGCGCACCGATGGATGCGCATCCGCAACCGCGACGGCAAAGCGCGCCATGTGCAACATGGGGATGTCCGGTGTGTCATCGCCCACGCAGGCAAGATGCTCCGCCGGCAGTTGCAGCGTGACCAACAACGATTGCAGCGCCGCTTGCTTGTCGTGAATGCCTTGCTGCACCTGCGCCACGCCCAGTTCACTCATACGTTGGTTGACCATCGGCGAGTTGCGGCCGGAAATGATGGCGACCTGAATGCCGGCTTTGCGCAATTGCACGATGCCCGCGCCATCACGCACATGAAAGGCTTTCAGCGCTTCGCCTTCGGCGCCGAAATACAGACGACCGTCGGTGAGCACACCATCCACGTCCAGCACCAATAAGCGAATCGCAGCAGCACGGGTGAGGATGTCGCGACTAATGAGGTCGGTATCCATGCTCATGGGCTACATCACGCCGGCGCGCAGCAAATCATGCACATTCAGCGCGCCCACGACGATTTGGTGCTCATCCACTACCGGCAGCGCGGTAATTTTGTGGGTTTCCATGAGATGCACCGCTGCAGCGGCCAACATGCGCGGCGTGGCGCGCTTGGGATTCGCGGTCATCACTTCGCCCATCAAGGCGGCGCGCAGGTCGATGTCTTTATCCAGCGTGCGGCGCAGATCGCCGTCGGTGAAGACGCCTACCAGGTGTTTGTGCTCGTCGACAATGGTGGTCATGCCTAAGCCCTTGCGACTCATTTCCAGCAGACCTTCGCGCAATAACGTATCGGCAGTGACCATCGGTAATTGCTTGCCGGTGTGCATGACATCTTCAACGTACAGCAACAGACGGCGACCCAGCGAGCCGCCGGGATGCGAGCGCGCAAAGTCTTCTTCAGTGAAGCCGCGGGCTTCCAGCACCGCCACTGCCAATGCATCGCCCAACGCCAACGTGGCGGTGGTGCTGGCGGTGGGCGCCAAATTCAAGGGACAGGCTTCGACTGCCACGCTGACATCCAAGGTGACATTGGCGGCGCGACCCAGCGTTGAATCGGCGCGGCCGGTGAGGGCGATTAACGGAATGCCCAGGCGTTTGATGACCGGCAAAATGGTGACCAACTCATCGGTCTCACCGGAATTGGACAGCGCCAACACCACGTCCTGCGGCGTGATCATGCCGATGTCGCCGTGACTGGCTTCGGCCGGGTGCAGAAAAAACGCCGGCGTGCCGGTGCTGGCAAAAGTGGCGGCAATTTTGTTGCCCACATGCCCGGACTTGCCCATGCCCGACACCACCAACCGACCTTTGCATTCCATGATCAACTGACAAGCCGTGGCAAACGCCTCGCCCAGGCGCGGAATCAACGCGGTCACGGCCTCGGCCTCGGTGCTTAGCACCGCCCGGCCGCGACTTAACGCGCGTTGTGGGTCGAATACGGGTTTCATCGGAGCATGATAACCCGTTCGTGGGGCACATCTGCACCCTTCGGCTGCTAGCATGGGGCGCGAAGAGCTAGTGAGATCCAGCATGAACCAATTGATTTCCGACAAAGCCAGTCTGGCCGGCCGCATCTGCGCAGCCGAGGGCCAGTTCCTCGGCGCCAGTCATGCTCGCAATGAACGCCGCACCTGGGCCGTGGTGGTAGTGACCACGCTGATGATGTTCGGCGAGATCATCGGCGGCACGATGTTCGGCTCCATGGCCTTGGTGGCGGATGGCTGGCACATGGCCACACACGCCGCGGCGTTGACCATTGCGGCCTTGGCTTACCGTTATGCGCGACAGCATGTTGCCGATCCCCGCTTTAGTTTCGGCACCGGCAAGGTCGGTGAATTGACCGGTTTCGCCAGCGCCGTGGTGTTGGGG